>DAOUXC010000065.1 GCA_030666795.1 Desulfobacteraceae bacterium | reverse complement strand
CCAGAAACTAACGTTTTTGGATGAGCGCTATCAGCCATCAGCTTTCGGCTTTAAGCAAAGGACTTTGAAAACAAGGTGTTGGCTGATTGCTGATCGCTGGCCGCTGAAAGCTCAATCCATGAATTGCTTGACTGTACTTTTACTTTCAGGTTAATTTATATTCGTTTTGATAAGGAGCAATGCCAAGAAGATATGTATCAGAACTTTGATGAAATTGTCTCCCGGGCCAAGGAACTGGGACCGTCCAGAACCGCGGTTCTATTTCCCGAGGACCCGGAGGTTATGCTTTCTGTATTAAACGGGATTGAAGCGGGCCTTATCGAACCGATAATGGTCGGAAATAAAGACCGGATTCGGTCTGTGGCAAGGGAAATCGATTTATCGCTGGACCATATTGAGTTGCTTGATGAACGTGATCCTCAAAAAGCCTCTGATCTCTGTCTGGATCTGGCAGCAAAAAAAGAAGTGCGTTTTGTTGTAAAGGGTCAAATTCTATCCAGCTATCCATACCGGGCACTTGTCAGGAAAACAAAAACACTGACCCCTGACCGGACTTCTTCTTCCATCTGTTTTCATCAGGTCCCCGGTCTCGGTAAGATCTTTATTACGACCGATCCGGGCGTTCACATCCTTCCCGATCTGGAGACCAAGAAACAGATCCTGGTCAATGCAATCCATACCTCCCATCAACTGGGCTGTCCCACACCTCGAGTCATGCTCCTTGCGGCTGACCATGTTGATGGCACTGTGTCTCATTTTGCTCGAGAGGCGGAAGAGCTAAGACAGTTTGCAGAAGGAGGAGGGTTGGGCCCATGCCATATCCATATGGCTAAGAACCTCTACGATCTTTTTCCTGACATGAGAATAACGACAGAGGATTTCCCGGACATTTTTCTCTATCCGAATATCGAAACGGGAAATATTTTGTGCAAGAGTATCGATCATATCATGATGGGGATTCGACAATGCATAGCGGTCGGGGCCGGCTTGATTATCCTGGCCCCTTCCCGTTCGGATCCAAATGAAGTTCGAATGAGAAATCTTGCTCTGGGTCCGATATTAACGGCACCCGGGAGCCAGGTCTGAGAGTTGATCATGGATTTTGATTCCATCTTGAATCTTGCCCGACAAAAGACAAGGAAACGGCTTGTCATTGCAGGACAGAATGATCCGGATGCCATAGCCGCAGTAATAAAGGCTCGTGACCTTGGATGGGTGGATCCCATCGCAGTGGGTCAATCGCTTGAGGACCTGTCCGGAGACATGGAAGTCCTTTACAAAGACGCAGACATCCGGACGGCTAGGATGAAGTCGTTGGATATGGCAAAAAGGGGTGACGCGGAACTTTATCTGGATACAGGTCCCCCGGATACAGGATTTTTTTCGAACCTGCTGGATAGGAGAAGGGGAATCATCAGGGGCGGGATAATGAGCTACGTGAGTATTCTGGATATCCCTGAAAAGGGACGTCTGACCCTGTTAACCGATACCCTGATCAATGCAGCGCCTGACCTTGCGAAAAAGATTCATATGCTGGAAAATGTCATCCATGTCACCGATGTATTGGGAATACATGAACCTAAAATTGCCGCGCTCGCGCCGCTTGAACTGGTGAATCCGACAATCTCCTCCACGTTGGACGCAGCCGTCCTTTCCAAGATGTCGGAGCGAGGCCAGCTTCACAAGTCCGTGGTTGAAGGGCCTCTGGGCCTGGATAATTCCGAATCCGCCCTCGCTGCAAAACACAAAGGGATTGACAGCCCGGTGCCCGGTAATGTTGATGTATACCTTTTCCCGGATCTTGAATCTGCCCGGCATACCACCCAATTCCTGGTATGGTTGGGAAAATGCCGGGCCGGAGGCATTCTGGCAGGAACCACATTCCCCATCATCATACGTTCTCCATTGGAGCCGGTCGAAGCATGGATGATCAATCTGTCTTTAGGACTCATACTTTAAAGCATCGCCCTATGTTCCGAATGATTGTCATAAATATAGGCTCTACCTCCACGAAGTTGGGGCTTTTTTTGGATCAAGAGGCCCTGTTCAGAGAGACGGTTGACCACTTGCCTGAAAAGCTGTCCCGGCTGAATGCATATGATGAATGGTTGAGTTTCCATCAGGATACTGTGGATAGGGTTCTCGAAAAGGAAAAGACGAAGCTAAGGAAAATAGACCTGGTGGTGAGTCGTGGAGGCCTGACAAAGCCCATTGAAGGCGGCGCCTACCGAATTAATAGAGAAATGCTGCGTGACCTTAGCTCGGGTGCGTATGGCTGGCATCCGACTAATATAGGTCCGAACATCGCTCACCGGCTTGCAGATCGATATAGTGCTGAGGCCATCATCTATGATGCACCCGTGACCGATGAGTTTATGCCGCTCTCGAAGTTTTCCGGCCTCAAAGGGATAGAAAGACGGTCTGCGATTCATGTGTTGAGCCAAAAATCGGCTGCCGGAAAAGCGGCACAGGATCTCAATATTCCACTGGGGGAAGCCAACTTCATTGTGGCCCATCTGGGTGGCGGCATCACGATCGGGGCACATAGAAAAGGCCGGATTATTGACGGGACACATGGTCTGAGTGAAGGACCCTTCACACCACAGAGAGCCGGGGCACTACCTGTTTTGGACGTGGTTGAGCTTTGTTTCTCTGAAAAGTTCTCAAAAGGCGAGCTGAATAAAAGGCTCTTCGGTCAGGGCGGGGTTTACTCTTATCTCGGAACCCATGATTTGAGAGCAGTTGAAGCACTCATTTCAGAAGGCGATGAAGCGGCCCTCCTTGTGTTACAGGCCATGGCATACCAGATCAGCAAGGATATCTGCTCCATGGCCGCCGCTTTGGAGGGGCATATAAGCGGAGTGGTCCTAACCGGCAACCTGTGTCGGGCTCAAACTCTTGTCAGAGAGATAAAAAAACGAATCTCTTTTCTTGGAAAAGTCATGCTTTACCCCGGTGAGGACGAATTGGAAAGTCTGGCTTTCGGGGGGTATTTGGTCCTGACCCATGCCGAAAAGGCAAAGGAATATTTTTAGCCCGGTATAATGACCCATAGTCCATAAACGTATTTCTTCGTGCCCCTTTCTGACCGAAGGGAGTCACGCTAAATGACCGGATAGGCTCTTGAATTTCTCGAAGGTAATCTGCCGGGCCAATTTAGCAGAAATCGTAATCCTAAAGAATTTAAGGATACCAGATGGAAACATGACTATGCTGGATTAGTCTGGACTCACGTTTAGGGATAATGATCCTTAAAACCCGATGTATTGAAGTATAGCTTATCTAGTGTGAAATTTCAAGACAATTGATTTCGTTAAGACTAGCAAACGTAACATGAAAATCCATGGAATTGCCTTTTATAGAATTGTTCAACGCCGATGTTAGGCACTGTAAGTCAATATAATTCTGAAATGCGGTGAGGGTTCTAAGAAATCTATAATGTTTTTTATTCAGCTTCTACTTTATCTTGCTTTTCTTACTAAGCGCATCCAAATGTATCCTTGTGCCAAGTAAGACTACAGACGTGTTAAACTGAATCCGAGCCCGTGTGGGTGCATGTCCAAGAGTGAGTTCGTCTGATAAATCTCCATCTTTGCCCAAAAGAAGAACTCGCCAAGCTTGAAGCTCATCACATGACTTTCTTACTGTCGTTTCACTGAAATCTAAAGCAAAATGCCTGTGAGCAAACTGATTTCTTATTTCAGCTATTTTTATGAGGTCTTGATAGGCTGATTTATGTATGAGGCCGAGACAATAAGCCAAATCTGCTCTAGTGACAAACCCTCCGACGGCACCGCGTTTCGGATCGAGAATTTTCTCTGATACATTGGTTTCAATGAAAAGCACCTTGAGGATAGTGGCCAGCAATTCGGCAAGATAACTTGTTCCAATCATTACACAAGCGAGGTCCGATTCATCGTTGAGTACCTCATATACTTTCTTGGTGTCCTCGGAAAGTTCCTCAAGCTTTAATGGCTTCCACTGCTTCATGCTACCTGCTCCAGAAATGTTAGATCGAGCCTAACGTTGAATTCACTTGCCGCCGCTGTTCAGGCGGTCAAGTGAAATGACTTGATATGCTATTTATATTTTGGTGTTAGACAAAAGTTCATAAACTTATGACCAAATTCAGTTACCCTATTACCTAGTAAGTTTAGCCCTTCGCCTGAAGTCATTGTATTAAATATTGATTTATCAGTGTTGGTGAAACCATATTGATGAAGATCACCAAATGCAGATTGTATCACTTCAACACTTACACCAGGAATTGCAACAGGGAAAAATTGAGAGAAGCCTCCATGGATACTCTCTTGAGGAATGTTGTATGTGCTCAAGTATTCAACAGGACTATCCATAAATTTCAAAATTCTTATATGGAGTACTGACAGCGTGTTAACTAAATTGAGGAAAAATTCTTTTTCATCTTCTGAAACATTACTTCCTACAGCAGTATTAATTAAGATACCGCGGAATGCCTCAATTTTTTCTTTTTGATAATTCTCTGCAACGCCCCTGAAACATTCTTCAAATATATAAGCGAATTCATCTGTATGAATTTTGGTTTCATCAACCTTGCTTTGGAGTTCAACGAGATCTTCAGCGATTTGGTTAGCAAATTTTTCTAATCTTTCAAATTTTGCGTTAGGAATATAATCACTCATCAAAGAGGCAATTCCCCCGCAGAAAGGTGTCGTAGCTAAACCAGCCTTAAGTATGTTTAGGATATGCTCAGCGGAACCGGTAACAGCAGCCTGTTTAACTTTTTGCACTAACGACTTGTTATCCGATGACATATCAAATTCTCCTATTTTTTTGTGCATATCGCCTGGAGTGAGCCGCTTCGGGTTGGCCGCAGAGCGAAGCGGCACGGCTAACCCGAAGTCTGGCTCGACTCCCTGGTTGGGCATATATCATAATCGAGCGTCATTCCTTCTCAACGATGGTCGGCTCCCAACGCATGCCAACAGCATTGCTCTTGAGAATGTACCGAGTACCCGGTTTGGCCGTGAAGGTCAGGGTTGTACGCTGAGTGCTATGTTTACTCCCGCTGTTGTAGCCGACGACAATGGTGTGTTCGCCAGGTAGTATCTCTAGTGCCCTATTCATTAAAAAGAAGTTGCCACTTTCACGTCCGTCGATCGAGCTGAGGCTCTGAGATAGGTCGCCACGCTCCAGGAAGGCGACTTGGTCTGGCGGCAATTGAGGGCCGGAATAGATCCTCGCCGTTGCACATCCGAGTACACTCGCTACAACCAAGCACACCACAAATAAACATGCTGAACGTATTGCTGTTTGCATCTTACATCTCCTTCTGCCCAACAATGATTAGATAGTTTCTTTATAACACCCCTGATCGTCAAAATCGCTTCATAACACCCTGCACCTAAAAATACCATAAAGCCATTGATTTCTATAGATTATGAAAAGTTAGCCGATTATTGGGGGGTATATATGGTTTCTGCATAACACGCCGCCTTTCCAAATTGATGACCTTGGAAGGCGCTCATCCTGTTACAACTGGCATCAGAATACTCAAAAACCATCCGATTCAAGTATTCCCAAATTAATCTATACCTTTCTGCTGGTCAATATTTTCAATGTTACTTGCATGATACTTAAATCTAATCAGAATCAAGTATACACCTGATAGTCATAAAAATCCAACCATAACTCAGCCGCGAGGTAGCTTGCCAAATACTGAAATCAGAGGATAGTGAATAATACATCCGTTAAACAAAAACCTCAATTCACTGCTTCTACTCAATTGCGACTCCTCACTCCTTGCGTGAGGATGAAAAAACAGAAAGGCCTCACAGGGGATCTCTGTTCTCTTTCCTCTGGAGGCCTTTGATGTTAATTCCGCGCTTGAAAGATCCTGCCCGGAAGATTATTTGCTACCATTCCTAAAAATTAAAAACCGTGTCCAATTCCTCATCCGTAATATCAAAGACCTGGTCATGGGGCGAGAGTTTTTCATCCTTGAAAAATTCGGGGAGCCTGTCATCCGCCGCTGTAAGTCCCGCCTGGGCGTTGAAGTCCCTTTCTATCTTCAGGACCCGCTGGCCAAGAGCACCGACATCATCACCGGTCAGGGACAGGCCATACTTGGCATTGACCATATCAACGATGGCGGTAAAGGCGTCCGGGTTGTCCAGAACCGGAAACGCCACAAACAGGCACAGCCCGTATGTATCGATGGCGGCGGTTGTTACCTGGAAGTTCCTGGATAAATCGACCTGGCCCTCCTTTATCAGGGGATCCACATAGCCGCCCACTTTCATAATGTTTGTTGCCACGGCGTATCCTGCCGTATGGTCGGCTCCCATGGGCGATGTCGCATAGGTCACGCCAACGCCTTTCACAGCCCGGGGATCATAAGCAGGGAGAGCCTGGTTTTTAACTACCGGGACCCGTCTTACACCAAAGGCTTTACCCACTGTGCCTGCGCCGGAACCCAGGATTCGACCCAGGGGTGTCCCCTTACCGATTTCCGCTAAGAGTTCTTCAGCGCCCGCGACATCCCCGAATTCCTTGACTCCACCTTCCATGGCCACGGCTATGGCATTTCCCGTTTCAATGGTATCCACACCGATGTCGTCACAGGCACGATCCATTCGGGCAATGGCATCCAGATCATCGATTTCGCAATTGGGACCAAGTGCCCAGACGGTTTCGTACTCAGGCCATTTGGTAAGATATTCACCTTTTTCATCATGGTAAATACCAGAGCAACGAATGACGCAGCCCGCCATACACCCGTGGGAACAATCCCCCTTTCGCTCTGTCGTCACTTTATTCAGGGTTTCCCCACCCACGTTATCTGCCGTTTCAAAACGCCCGGAAGCGAAGTTCCGGGTGGGCAGTGCGCCTGCCTCATTGATGATATTTATAAGTATGTCCGTGCCGTAATTTGTCAGGCCCTGGCTTGTGACGGGATGGTCCGCTAAGGCCTTGGCAAAAGTTTTTGCTGCCTCCTTGAACGCCTCTTTATCTGCCAGGGGGGCCAACTCCCCTTCCGAGGGATCAATGATGATTGCCTTGAGCCCCTTGGAGCCCATTACCGCGCCCAGGCCCCCGCGGCCTGCGTGTCGTGCGGGGCGAACCTCCCTGTCCGTAAAGGCCACACTGGCACTCGGTAATTTCCATTCACCGGCCTGACCGATGCTGACAAATCCCATTTTTTCGCTAAACTCATTCTTCAGTTTATCTACGGTGGCATAGTTACCCATGCCCTTGAGATCATCGGCCGGGGATAACTCGAACTTGTCTTTTCCAACAAATAGCTTATAGAGCTTTCCATCCTGGGGAAAACCTTCAACAACAATCGCCGCAATCCCAAGCCTGGCAAGATATCCGCCGGCCTGCCCCCCTGAATTGGCCTCCTTGATGCCCCCGGTTAACGGGCTTTTGCCTCCCACCGAGATGCGGCCGGAGTTGGCGCAGTTGGTCCCTCCCAAAAGGCCCGGGGCAAAGACCAGCTTGTTGTTTGGTCCTATGGCCGAACAGGTTGGGTCGACTTCCCCTGAGATAATTGTGGAGGTCAAACCCCTTCCACCGAGACCCTGGTAGGCTTCCGAAATATCTTCGCTTTTGACCGAAAGGTCGGACATGTTGACTCTTAAAATCTTGAACATAGCAACCTCCTTTCATAATTGTGGGTAAATAAGGTTTTGATGGTTTTGTAAAAATACGCTGATGAAGTCATTACAAAGCCATTTCATGGGATGTCACCGATCGAAATCATAAGATTGCTTGGCCGTTATGCCTTGGTATTAATCCAAACAATAAGCGAGGAAATGACTTCTTAGGAGTTTATTATTTTTTTGACAGTTCAAATGTTTCACAAAAATGTTAGGATATCAAGCAAATTTTATATAAAAATCAATAAGATAAGTCAATTTTGACATAAGGCCAACCGGAATATCAGATTGACATTGCGGGACATGTGCATCATAATTTTGGTGTAACACTTTAACCCTTTTTAAAGCCTGGGAATATTGAAACGGGCTAAGACATAGCATTCCGGTATCCGGGCCCGGACCATCGGAGTTTCAAGGTACAAAGCAAATGCCTTTGAAAATTTTTCTCAGCTCGACATTGCGAAAATACGTTCCCGGCTACGATCCCACCAATGGGGTGGTTTTTTCTTTAAAGGGGGAAAGAACCGTGAAGGATATGTGCGAACAAATGAATATTCCTGCCGATAAAATCAAAATCATTATGGTAAACGGGAAGAGTCAATCGCCTGATCATATTCTGAAGGGTGATGAGCGCGTGGGTCTTTTCCCGCCCGTGGGGGGAGGTTAGTATGGCTTCATCTGATAAACCAAACATGATCAGCATCCGTATATTTGGCTTTTTGCGGAAATATATGGACGAGCAGGGGATTCCTTACTGCCTTGAAAAGGAGATCGACCCCAAAGGCAAGGCTGCCTGGGATATTGCCCTTGAACTTGGCATTCCTCCCAAAGAGGTTGAGGGGGTTTTCGTAAACGGAAGCATTGAAAATATCTATGATCCCGTGTTTCCCGGTGACCGGGTGGCTTTTTTGCCATACGGTACACCCGGGCCTTATCGCGTATTTTTAGGCATGGCCAGAGAAAATGTCGAACGCGCTAAGCGGGAGAAAAAGATGTGAAGTAGCAAGACTCAGGGATGAATTGAGTATGAACGAAAATGTCCGGGAACTGATTCGATCAAAGTCAAGGGAGGTTGTGGATCCGGCTGAACGGAAAGTGTCTGTGCTGGAAGAGGAGCAGGCACAGGGCATAGCCGGTGAATGTGGCTTAAAAATTAAAGATGTCTACAACGAAGCCATGGAGATGGGGATTTACCCTTACCGTTATCTTCGCAACATGGAGACAATCTCGCTTGAGGAGCAAATTGAACTTTCAAAGTCCCGTGTGGCCGTGGTGGGTGCGGGGGGGCTGGGCGGAAACGTGATTGTGCTGTTAGCCAGGCTTGGCATCGGGCACCTTGCGGTCGTGGATTACGACATCTTTGATGAAACAAACCTGAATCGACAGGCACTGTCTCATGTAAACTCATTGGGCAAGTCCAAATCCGGGGAGGCAGTTGAACTGGTTCGTTCCGTTAATCCGGGAGTTCACGTAATCTCTTATCAGGAAAAGCTGGATTTTTCCAACGCGTTTGAAGTACTGGCCGATTCGGATGTGGTTGTTGATGCCCTGGACAATATACCGGACCGTTTTGTCCTGGAAAGGGCATGCAGGGACTTGCGTATTCCTTTTGTTCACGGAGCATTAGCGGGCTTTGAGGGCCAGATCATGACCATCTTTCCCGGTGATCCCGGGTTGAGGCATCTTTATGGAAATGAAAGGTCAGGTTCAGACAAATCAAAGAGTCCGGAATCCGTGCTCGGCGTTCCCGCTCCAACCCCTTCCCTGATCGCGACCCTCCAGGTCATGGAAGTCCTCAAGATCCTTCTCAAGCGCGGAAAGGTTTTCAGAAATATGATGCTTCACGTGGACATGGAGACCGGGGAAATGAATGAGTTTGTCTTTGATAATCATTTATGAAAGGACTCTTCCCGCCCTTTCAAAGATAAGGCACGGGAAGAGCTTTTTTACTGTGTTGCGGTTCTACCCATGACATGATTTTACATGTCAACGCTGTGACTCGTTGCTTTTGTTCGAAGCTGTAGGTTGTTCGGAACAGTCCTTTTGTACAACCTGAGACCTGTTCTTTTGTTTCTGCCGGGAACCCAACTGGTTCATGTCCCGTGTCCGCCCACAACTCCCGTCTCTAAGCCGCAATTGCTTGTTGACACCTTGACCTTTGCCGTCTCCATTCCCCTTTCCTTGTCCGGCATATACCGGGACCTGAGATGCGAAAAAAAAGAGGGCCAGGACAATTAAAATAAAATTCTTTTTCATCTTGCATACTCCTTTATTTGGAAAAATTTTAAGACAATATTTCGGTCCAGTGTAGTAAACGCGGCTCCTCCCACAGGGGGAGGAGAGATACTGCAAAGGAATAGGATTCAAAGGCCGGCCCGGCCCGGGGCTTTGCCCCGGGCTTATGGCTTACCAGCGGCCGCCCGGACCCATATCCCGACCAGGGTGTCCGCCCTTATCACCCCGGGGACCGTGGTGCCTGCCAAGACCCTGGGCCAGCAGCTTTGTGCGCTGTTCAGGAGTGAGGATGTTGAGAAATTCCAGTCGAAAATCCGTCTTTTTTTCATTAAGCTGGCCCCTCAATTCGTGGATTTCCTTTTGTTTGGATTTGATCTTTTCCGCGTCAGGGCTGGTCTGCATCCATAATAGCCGCAATTCAGCCCGCTTGGTGAAAAGCTTGGTCTGAATGGGGATGATGTCCCTTTGGTGCGTTTCCCGCATGGCCCGAATCTTTTCCGATTGCTCAGCAGTGAGGTTCAGATTAGCCAAGGCCGCGGCATGTCTTCCCCCACCGGGTCCCCTTTCACCTTTACCTCCGCGCGGTTGAGCCATGACCAGGGGGGCCACGGCAAGCATGATGATTAATGTTGTGATGGTTGTCATCAGAGTGATTCTTTTCATAGTACAATACCTCCTATTCTTGTTTTTTGTCTTTAATGCAAAGCAGGTTTTGTGCCAAACACATTTAAATTGTTTTAAGTTTATGATTTTATTGAAAATTATACCACAGTCAAAAATGGGGCTTCCGTGTGTAACCAAAATAAACGGATACAAATGTCGAGACGTGGGAACTGATTCGACAACTTTGTCGAAATATGATATGCTTTCAAAACACCTCGGTCTTGCGGTATAGTTGCAGGGGTGAAGCATTTTTCAAACGGCTGAAATTTTACCATGACTTTCATATGTCAGCCTTTCAAAAGGTGGAACAGTTGGAATGAAAAAGGCAAGAAAATCAACCGGCCCAACAGCGCTTGAGGGCCCCATCAGACCCTTTCTGCAGCCATTGGCGATAGCCCTTGTATGTGTGGTCTTCATTGTTCTCGTGCTTATAATGGGATGGATGGACCTGAGAAATCTCGATAAGACCCTCAGTGGCTATATGGAAGTCAAGGGACTGGGGATCATAAAAAATGCCCGGCATGTTGCTGAAGACTATTTGCAGAAATTGACCCGCGTACAGCAAACCGGATTTGATGCCGTGACATCCGACCCGCTTGCACAGGATGCCTTTTCTTTGCGGGAATCACTGATCATGGAACTTGTAGCATTCATTCAGGAAATTGATCTTGATTTGGAGGCAAACCGCATCAATTATGAACAAATCAGATCTTTATGTAAAAAAGAAAAACTGTGGCTTATCGCCTTTCTGGATGACAGGGGTCGAGGCACATTCAGAGGCAGACCCGTTCCTGAAGAACTTTTAAGCCTCGCCGGCCCGGTCATCCGGGGATATCAGGAGATTCGAGTTAATCTTTTCAGCAGATCTGAAGTCAAGGATGGCTTAGGCTTTATAGCTCTTCGCCGGAAATCCGGAAACGGAACAATTCTCCTGGCCCTCGCTGATGAGGGCTTTCAATACTGGAGTGTAAAGGTTTCAATTCAGAAGGCCATTGAAGAAATGATCCAGGATCCTGACGCGACGTATTTTGTGGTTACGGATGAGCGCAATCAAATACTTGGGCAGGTCGGGAAATCGCTCAAGGACCAGAAGGAAAGTCCTCAAATCGTAGCCCTTTCTGAAGGCACGGGGGGTGTAATAACCAGGAAGATCGTGCTGGGTGACAAGAACCTGCTTGAAATTGCGGTTCCCATCCGTCTTGGCAGCGGGGTTAACGGGATGGCGCGATTAAGCCTTACAATAGACAGAGTGGATCGGATTCTCAAAAAAGAGAGTGGCCGCATATTTGTGTCCACGGCCTTTTTGGTAGTTATTGCCATCTTATCCATGTGGTTTCTTTACAGAAATCAGAAAAGATACTTAAATAAAATGCAGGAAATGGAACGGCAACTGCACCAGGCCGAAAGGTTATCGGCCATGGGTCGTCTTGCTGCCGGAGTAGCTCATGAAATCCGAAATCCTCTCAATGCCATCAGCATGGCGAGCCAGAGGCTTGAGAGAAATAATATAGATAGACTTACAGCCGTGATGAGAGATGAGATCAGGCGACTCAACAGGATCATCGAAGACTTTATTGGCTTTGCAAAGACCCGCAAAATGGAATTCAGCCATCATAATATAATGGATCTTTTGCAGGAGCTCGTACTTCTTACGGAAGAAGAACTGGAATCTAAAGGAGTTATGATCAAAATCCACAGCAATGATTTTCCTTTAATGATCTCCATGGACTTTGACAAACTGAAACAGGCCATTTTAAATATTTTCAGAAACGCCATGGAATCGATATCAAACGAGGGTTCCATAGATATTTCAGCAGAACCCAAGGGCAAAAACTGGATCAGCATCAAGATTTCAGATACGGGAAGCGGGATAACCCCTGAGGAGATTGAAAAGATTTTCAACCCGGATTATACGACCAAGGATAAGGGTCTTGGCCTTGGCCTCACCCTGGCCCATGAGATTATTAAGGGCCATGGTGGAGACATTCAGGTGCGAAGTCAGCCGGGACAGGGCACCACTTTTGAGATCCTGCTGCCCAAAGATACTAAAACCGGGGTAAGCAATCAGTAACTTCTTAAAAAATTGATAAATCCATCTGTACGGGCAGATCGGATACCCGAACTTAGTGAGAGCATAGGTTCATCCGGTAAATGAGTACCGCGAAACTATTCGGATATTAAGTTGGCAGATGTGAAGGTTGAAGCAGT
>DAOUXC010000016.1 GCA_030666795.1 Desulfobacteraceae bacterium | reverse complement strand
TGGCTAAGATTTCTTTTCGCAAAATCCTCAGGAAAAGCCTGCGGATCACCCGCTCCAGTTCACGCACACCCGGTTCGTAGGTGTATGTTTTGATAAGGTGCCTCAAGAGGTCGGGTTCCTGGTCACTGTCGAAAAAAATAGCATCTTCACTGATCTGATACCTTTGACGCACCCGCCCGACCAAATGCTGTCGGGAAATATCGACTTTCTCATCAACGCTGTAGCGGTCCAGGACAACAACTTCACACCGGTTGACTACGGTGGGAGGCACTGTTTCCAGGGTATTTGCCGTCAGGATAAAGTGGCAGTTGGACAGATCAATGTCTACGGTTGTCTGTGTGTATTTGTCGTGAAAAAGGTGATTCTGCTCCGGGTCCAATATCTCCAGAAGGGTGGAAATGGCGAACTTTTCGGTCTTATCCGCCTCATCCATGATTATAATGCCGTTCGTGATGCCCATTTTGATCAGACCCTGGACAATGGCCCCTGGTTTGGACCCTTCGTATGTGAAGCCGTGACCCTTAAGGTCCGCCTCGTCGCGCATGCCTCCCAGGGATATCTTGTGATAGGAAATCCCAAGGTTATTCGCAATAGAAATAGCTAAAGAGGTTTTACCCACTCCCGCAGGACCGACAAACAGGAAGGCGCTTCCCGTGCGATGCCGGGATATGTCTTCATCTTCACTGCTTTGCTGATAGCGCCAGATAAGGTTGGCAAAAAAATCGCAGATAATTTCTTTGGGTCTTTTAAGCCCGTAGTGGGTTAGGTTCAGGCCCTTTTCAAATTCTTCGGCCGACACCCTGATCTTTTGTATCTTACCCCAGGGAATGGCCAACAGGGTTTCAATGAGTTCTGTATATTTGGGGCCGCTGTGCCCTACGGCGCTCACCTTGTTCTTGTCTATGACTTCCATGGCCTGGCGGGGAAAAGATGGTGTATTTCGTGCCTCTTCAATGCGGTCTTTGAGGCTTTTTGCAGGAGCAACGGAAGGTTCCGGTTCGGGAGTGGAGACACCCTGAGACTCGGGAACCGAAAGGAAAGGGCCCCCCTTTTCCTTGGAAAGTCTCTTTAAATTATCTTTCAAAAAGGCAAAGACTTCCTTATGAGTCTTATCTTCCAGGCTTGTTTCGGGAATATTCAACTCGTGAAACAAATAAATCAATCCCCAACGATCCTTGAAGGCATCAAAGGCCTTTTCGGCCTCTTTCTCGTCCTGTTCCATAACCAGGGCGAATAACTGAAGGACTTCCTGCAGACAGGAAGTCCTTTTAACCAATGAATAAGACGCGTCACGGCTCCTGCGGTAGCACTCCCCTAAGACTTTTGTTTTCAGATCCGTGTCAAGGTTAAGAAATATACCACGAAGCATCTCCTCGGGCATGTCTCCAAGGATTATCACAAGAGATGTCAGAATACGGGTAATGAGATATTCGTAAGTTCGTTCCTGTTCCGCTGATTCAAAAAGGGAAAGATAGGTCTCTCCCTTAAGGCCGGTCATTTCATCAGCCAGAACTTTTCGGAGCATGCTGTAAAAAGTGGGATCATTGCTGCGACGGTCCATGGCATAGACCACGTCGGAGCGTATGACCTCACGTTCCGACTCTTGAGGATACAGCATGTGTTCGATTTCGTGCCGCAAAAGGAATTCGGCGAATGCAAGAATTTTGCCTTCTTCAGGGGTCTTTCCGCCTAATCTGGATTCGGGATCGCTGGGCATCACAAAGGAAAAGTAGTCAAAAATACGTTCATGGATGTGGATAATCCATTGGGTATCTTTTTTTATGACCAGGCTGATAAAGCGGATCCGGTTTCCCTCGTCCTCCAGTCGTTTAATGGTAAAGCGTTCGCTGACCCGGGAGATGAGAGTGGGGTCGGTCCCCCTTTTATTTCTGAAGTAGGGCATTACCCTGCCAATTGCAATGGTATTGAGAATACGGAGCACCTGCTTGATGCTTTCCTCATCCGGGAGAGGGAGACTTTCCAGGACCCTGTGATCGAATTCCATGGGAAACATAACTAAACCCCCAGCAATTGTGTCTTTACGCCTATTTTTGATAGGCTCTGAGGCTGTCGGAAAACCCGCATCTTCCCGCAGGGGCGGGATTTCGCACGGCTCAAGCCGCGTTGCGCTCATCCTCGCCCTGTTGAATTCTCGCTTCGCGAAACGGCCCAGCCTATTCAACGGGGCAAGTCACTACGACGTACTTTTAATCGGCGCAAGGCGCACTGAAAGGATCATCGATTGCATCAGCTTTGCCGCTTGCTTTTCCTTGGGCCCTGTGCCGTGAGCCTTTTGCCGGTCTCTTCTTTCATCTGCACATTTTCCAACAGCCTCAAAAGTTCCAGTATTCTGATAGGCTATAGGAGAATGGAGTTAAATCATTATAGTCTCTAAATATATTTTACATTTTTTCAAGCAAAGCGCCACTCAAATTTTAAAACTGAAAAAATCTTTGTATGCGAACATAAAAGTGGTCACAAAAAAATGATTACAAACCCTGTCTTTTGAAATATGCCGGTTAATAAGAAAAGGTGTTGATTTTCTATTTTGCAGAAAAAGGAGGGTGATGAGATGTCCGGGATAGCCTGCTTTGTGGTCAAATATGAATCGGTAGTGCACCGGGCATGGTCCATACTCATCCAAACGCGGTGAATGCCTTTCCCGCGGCTTAGACCTTAATTTAACATGAAAATGAATGGGCAGATGAAATAATTAGCCTGGTAAGTTTGACACATCCATTTAACCTCCTTATAGTGCCTTATCAAGAAAGCTGTATGCGTCAATTTCATATGGATCATCTCCCGATTAGTTGGCCTTAGGCAGGGGTAAGCAGTGAAATCCTCTTGTATTAAGTAGGCGCGAAACATAGGGTTCAAGGGGTCGAGGATTCAGGGATTCAAGTGAAAGTGAACGACTATAAGGGCTTTAAAGATTTGAAGCTATTGCAGAAATAATGAGAACTCTGTTTAGAGATATAGAACAAAGTCAGAACTCTCAAATAGTTAAGGGTACAGCAGGGATTGAAAAATATTTAAAAACGATGATAAAGTCTTTAGAAAAAAGACCCTTGAAACCTTGACCCCTAGAACCCTTGGACCCTCTTCTCCAACCCCTGCACCGTGCAGACAGCTGCGGAGGGGGGACTAAATTGGAAAAGAACCTTTCATATTTAGGAGATAAACATGGCCCCCAAAACCGTCATCACGGGATGCCGTACTACCAAGATCTACTGCCGGCCCGACTGTCCGCCGGGGAGGCGAATGAAACCGGAGAACAGGGTATATTTCAGTTCCAGAAATGAGGCCAGGGTAAAGGGTTACAGGGCGTGCAAGGTCTGTAAGCCCGATGAATTGTTCAAGATGCGGGAAGCCCTTTTTTTCACGCGCTATAACGGTCCGCTTGGAACGTACATACTTGCCAGTTCGGAAAAAGGTGTCGTCTGTATAAAAACCGAGGAACGGGCACCCAAGTTCCTGGCGCGATGGGAACGTGAGGGCATTGAGGTAAAAGGCGATGATAAAAAAAACCTCAAGCTGATAAACCAACTCGATGAATACTTTGAGAAGAAACGCCGTCGGTTCGACCTGCCTTTAGACTTGAGGGGGACCCCGTTTCAACTTCAGGTGTGGGAATTTTTACTAAGCATCCCCTGGGGGGAGAGCCGCACTTATGGGCAGACTGCAAAAAGCCTGGGTCGACCCAAAGCCGCCAGGGCCGTGGGTCGCGCGGTTGGCACGAACCCAGTTTCCATAGTGGTTCCCTGCCACAGGATTATAGGATCAGATGGCAGTTTGACGGGCTATGGAGGTGGACTTGACAGAAAGACGGCCCTCCTGGAACTTGAAGGTCTTGAAGTTTCCTAAGCCGCTCCCCGATGATCCACATGATATGCCATACTGAAACGGAATCACTCTCCTTTAGCTTTTACCAATGAAACGGACTATCATCCAGCTGACGCCGAACCCGCCGTTTATGGCAAGGATGAACCCGTTGCGGGGGTGGGGTGATGCAATCCCCCTCCCTTGCAAATCCACCCTCCTTTCACGCTGCACTAATCTGGTCTGACCCTACCCGTCATAATCAAAGTTTGAGCACGCCCAGCCAAAATCCAGCCGACTCATAAAATCATATCATAGTTGCAATACCATTTCACTCGTGATATATCCCACCGGGTTCTCATTATTATCTCCTGTCCTTCTTGGCCCTTGGGGCCATCCGGAAGGAGAGATTATAAGGCCTGCCCGGCAGGGCTGATCAGATTCGCTTTCAATCTTTTTTTGATGCGACACTCGGGTCGAGGATGCAAGGGGAGTCATTCAAAAAGGGCTTTAAAATGTCCGGGGGCCTTTTAAGCAGGCGTGGTGAGAGAGAAATGGAGGTTCAGTTGATGCAGCGTGCGAATGGAGACAAAGCGGGTGGTGACCGGTGCATCATCATCTTTGATGATAAAAATCAGGTCATTTTTGCCAACGAAGGATGCGGAGCCTTATTCAAGTGTGGTATTGAAGGGTTACGAAACAGATCCATCACTGCTATTTTTGACGACATCAATCAGAAAAGCGCCCTGCAGAGTATCGTGCAAGGCGAAAAAAGGAAGGTAGAGATCGACCTGCGGGTTGATGGGCAACTGGCAAAAGGGTCACTTTCTCGGCTGCGCGGGGTGGATGAAAGCAACTGGCTCCTGCTTGAACTGCGTCTGATGAACAAAGCGCAGACCGATCCGTCTTCGGACGGTCCCATCGTTGATTCAGGTCATCGGGAAAGGTCCCTGAAAAACTATCTGGATGACCTGCTTGAGGCCTCTTTTGACGGTATGATCATCTCGGATGAAAACGCGAATGTGCTCAAAGCCAACAGGGCTTACGGGGAACTCTCGGGGTATCGAAGAGATGAGATCATCGGGAGAAATCTCAAGGTCCTCATCGAAAAGGGTGTCTTGAAGAAAGCGGTCGTTCTTGAAGTGACTAAAACGCGAATTCCGACAACCATGATCCACAGTTACCCGCGTACGGGAAGATCCGCCATGGTTACGGGAAACCCTGTTTTTGACAGTGAAGGCAACCTTATCTATGTAGTCGCTAATTTTAGAGATATCACGCAACTGGCAAAGATGAGCAAGAAACTCGGTTACTCGAACATGCTGGATTTTCAAGATGAAACCTTGTATCTGAAGCCGGAGCTGGCTGACGAGCCTGATTACGGTATCCTCGTACGAAACAGTAAAATGCGGGAATGCCTGCATAAGGCGGTTCGTGTTGCCCAGTTTGATACTCATGTCCTTCTCCTGGGTGAAACAGGGGTGGGAAAAACAAAAATTGCTGAGATCATCCACAAGGCAAGCCCTCGTGCGAACAAGCCTTTTGTTTCGATAAACTGCGGGTGCATTCCCGAGAACCTCCTTGAGTCGGAACTCTTTGGGTACGAAAAGGGGGCTTTTACGGGGGCCAGCGACCAGGGAAAAATGGGACAGTTTGAAATGGCATCCGGCGGGACACTGGTACTCGATGAGATAGGCGAACTAAGTCTTTCTTTACAGGTCAAGCTCCTGAAGGCGATCGAAGAGAAAATAATTCTGAAGGTCGGGGGAACGAGGCCGCTGGAAGTAGACGTGCGCATTGTTGCAGTCACCAATCAGGACCTCAGAGAGATGGTCGACAGAAAGGAATTTCGAGAGGATCTCTATTTTCGTTTCACAGTGGTCCCGATTCTTGTGCCGCCGCTTCGAGAACGTGCAGATGAGATTCCCCTGTTAATCAAGCATTTCTTTGATTATTTTAACCGGAAGTACGGGACTCAAAAATATCCGGATCATAATTTGCTTAAGATTCTGGGGCGTTCTGATTACCCTGGCAATGTAAGGGAGCTCAAGAACCTGATAGAGCGAATTATCGTGATGTCAACGGATGATTTGATTACATCGGATGATCTTGACAGTTTTTCCATGGAGGGTGAAACACGTCCACTTATTGCAGAAGTCAAAGAAAATTTAACGATACACGAATTTTTGGAAGAATGCGAAAAAAAGATGATCATAAAGATTCTGGGTGAAAAAAATACGCTCAGTCAGGCGGCCAAGCGTTTGGGTATCAGTAACCCGACCCTCTGGAGAAAACTGAAAAAATATGGTTTGGGAAAGAGGAATATGATTGAGCACGTTGATCATTTCAATCCTTAAGAGGAAACCAGCAATAAGCCTGCACTGCCGACCCCTTCAACCGCCTCTTAGGCAGGGCGATACGCCCGCTGCTATGGCATCGCATAACGGAAAACCCCTTCTTAGAGTGCCAAAAGCCCGTCTCAGGGATTTGAGAAACGTTTCTTTCCAGTCTTTGATAACCTCGTAAAAAGTCACTTCATGCATTTTTACTTGGAGGAGGAGGGCTACCCCTCCCCCGTCATTTGAAGTGAATTCAAATGGTTCCACCCTCTCCGAGGCGTAGGCTCTCCGAGCCGGAGGCCCATCCGAGACCGGGGCTTAATCGCCCTCGGCCCGTTGATGGACTTTTTACGAGGTTATCAGTTTTTGACTCCCCATCAGGACTAAAAATGATTTCAACATTGAAAGGCGGCTTTCATGGGTGAATGAAATCGCGATCCCTTAATTCGCATAACCGATTGAAATCAATTCATTTATATTTTGGCATGTGTATTGCAAAAAAGATCAGGAGTAGGGCGACTATTGAAAACCTGCTGTCAGGTCAAATGTAAGGTGTAATGTCGCATCCTATTTCTTCACAATCAACTCCCGGCCCGAGAGACCTAATAGGAAGAAATTTACTGTGACCGTGGCCGAAGAAAACGCAATTTTTTAACTGGACCGATTTCCAAAAAATCAGCGTTTTCACAATATCTTCAATTTATTACTAAAAGTTTGATACGAAAATAGCCTCCAGTGTAACGAAGGCAATATGGAAAAACTGAAGTAAAATTGTTTTTTGTAATTGTATCGAATTGAACATCAAGACTCAATCTCACTCCCGCCAAAGCGGGACTCCCTTATAGATTAGCTTACATCAAATTCCGCCCTGGCGGGATTAAATAGAATATAAAGCACAGCATAGCCAAATATAAGATATATTACTTGGCCCTGAGGTTTTGGTTACAAGCAATTAATTGAAGCAGGGGCTGAGGATATGGACAAATGAGGAATCCGTAGCATTGGTCGTGTGTTGTTTTTTTGGAAAGTGCTTTTTTTTATATCCCAGAGTCTAAAAATACCGAGAAATGTTATCAACCTAAGCCCAATCAAACCCCAACGGAAAGGGAAGTCTGGGTGGTGTAGTCACACTCATATTATCTTGAAAAGAGGTTTTTGATTTCTTGCGTCAGAGGACAGGGACAGTTGCTTAAACCATAGATGTTTTTAGGCGGCAGTAAGGCAATATAAACAAAATCAACATAGGAGGAAAAAATGAGAGAAAGTAAAAGGATTAGGGGAAAACTTATTTTTGGCGTTGTGATGACGATTTTATTGTCCTTCTTCTGTTTAGGGACAAGCTTTGCCGGTAAAAATATTACATTGACCGTTGCAGGCTGCTGGGCCCCGGATTGGCCGACGAATGTATTCATGAAAATGTGGGAAGAAAAAGTAACCAAGGCCACCAACGGCAGGATAAAATTCAAGAATTTCTGGTCGGGGTCCATGGTAAAGATGGGGGAGGAAACGGACGCCCTGGAAAGTGGAGCCGTTGATATTGTATGCACATGCACCTGTTTTTATCCCACAGACATGCCGATGAACAATATCGGCTGGGGAGGTTTCTTCATCCCGGCCGACAATCTGCTCCAACAGAAGATCTATAATAAGCTCCGGAAAGAATTCCCCCAGATGGATCAGGAAATAGAAAAACACAACTGCAAAATCCTCTTCATGAGCGCGGTCGACACGTATGGCCTGTTTTCCAAAACCCCCATTAAGAGCATTGCAGAATTAAAAGGAAAAAAGATCAGCGGGGTCGGACGGTATCATCCGAAATTTTTTAAGGCAATCGGAGCCGAGTTAGTTCCCATGTTTGTGGCCGATAGATACAGCGCTTTACAGACAGGTGTCATTGATGGCGACTTTTTGCCGCTCCTGTTTACCCAGCCCTATCGTTATTGGGAAGTGGCTAAATACAGGATCTTAGTCAATTCCGGCGGCAATCACGCTATGCCGCATGTTATCAGCCTGAATGCCTGGAACAGATTGTCTGCCGAGGACCAGAAAATTTTTATGAAGGCGGGACGTGAGATGGAATTGGAATCGGCACAATGGGTAGCTCTTGAGGTAAAACGTTTCCTAAAGGAATTGGAAGAAAAACACGGCGTAACAGTCGTGTCTTTTCCTTATGAAGAAAAAGTTAAGTGGTGTGAGGCCCTTGGCGATTCCTTGTGGGATTATGCGAGGGATTTAAATAAGTTGGGTCTGCCTGGTTTTGAATTTGTAGCGGCTTACATCAGGCATGCGGAAGAATTAGGTTTTGATTTTCCCTGTAAGCAATATAAAAACCCACCCAAAAAATAAGCAGGTAAATTCGGGGAGGAGCGGGCCAAGGGTTTTGAGCCCGGCCTCCCCTAATATTACTGATTTATTGTCTCGTCCGTGGGAGTGTTTTTTTAAGATACTATCGATGTTCTCTTTGACAAAATTATAGAGAACTTTTGCAGATGAAACCGGGTCTCCAGTAATACGTTTAGCATAATGCATGTCAATTTCAGCAAGGAAACGTAGACGATGGATGGCAGGAGAAAACAAGAAAAACGAAAAGATCAGAAAGACGGGAGCCCGTCAATCTGGCAGCGTATTTTTGATGTTATGTCTACGGTAAATAAGGTGCAGGCCATTATAAGCTCCATTGCCGTATTTGTCATAATGGCCTTGATCAGCGCTGATGTGGTTGGGCGATTTCTTTTTAACAGACCGGTCATGGGGACTTATGAACTCGGACAGATGTTCATGGTGTGCATGGTTTTTTTAGGTCTCTCATATACACAGATGGTTGGCGGTAACGTAACAGTGGATACTTTTACGCAACGTTTAAACCCGCGAATAAGAGCAGCACTTTCCATCTTCTCAAATATTGTTGGTTTGATAATCTTTGCCCTGATGACACATTCCAGCGGACATTTGGCCTGCATTGCCCTTAAAAATAAACGTACCGTTCAAGGCCTGCTCGGCATGCCCTTATATCCCTCAAAATTTCTGGTAACTATCGGTACTGCGACACTCACCCTTTATTTTTTAATTAAACTGGTCAGCGAGATAAATGCCTTTGTGACAAAAGAAAAGGGGATAAATGCGCAATGAGTGACATAGTTATCGGAATAATGGGTGCTGCAATTGCCATTTTGTTCCTGGTCTTAGGTGTTCCTGTGGGGATCTCTCTGATTGTCGGTGGTTTCTTAGGGCTTGTGGCCATTTTTGACTGGAACTTCCAACAGGCCTTAATGATCCTTGGCAGCAGTCCATATTTCAGCTCCGCGAGTTTTGAACTTTGCGTTATCCCGCTCTTTATCGTTATGGGGCTTTTTGCAATGCATACAGGCTCGAGCGAGGCAGCCTATACCAGCGCCTACAAATGGTTCGGGAGAATTCCCGGCAGTCTGGGGATCGCTACTCTGGTTGCTGCCGCGCTCTTTGGCGCAACCTGTGGAGCCAGTTTAGCCGTATCCGCCATATTTACAAAGGTCAGTCTGCCGGAAATGCTGAAGCGGGGTTATAATAAGAGTATAGCATGCGGTCTTATAGTAGCCGGTGGCTGTCTGGGGATGTTGATACCTCCAAGTACGGTAGCCGTTATCTATGGAATCCTGACTGGTGTATCCATAGGTAAGTTGTTTCTGGGAGGTCTGGGACCCGGAATTTTCTACACTATCATTTTTTCCGGCGCCATAAGTATCCTGGCATTTTTCAGAAAAGATATAGCACCGCCGATTGAAGAGAAAATCCCGTTAAAGGAAAAACTGATTTCCCTGAAGGACTTCTGGTCCATATTGTTATTGGCGTTTATTGTGGTGGGCGGTATATATCTCGGTGTTTTCACTCCAACTGAAGCTGCGGCTCTTGGTGCGCTGGCCTCATTTATCATGTTTATCATTATGGGAAAATTCGGTTGGAAAAAACTTGGAGACGCACTGTTGGACTCGGCACAGACAACGGTCATGATTTTCGTCATCATTATTGGCGCTGCAATCTTTTCCAGAATGATGTGTCTGAGCGGTTTGACTTCATGGATTACGGATACGGTCGCAAACTCGGGCTTTTCTCCAAAGGTGATATTTATCTTTTTTTTAATAGTGTACGTCGTCTTGGGAATGTTCCTGGATTCCATTTCCATGATGTGCATCACGCTGCCTGTCGTCTATCCATTAACAAAAAGCTTTGGATTTGATCCCGTATGGACGGCGCTCGTGATTATTGTAACCATGGAGATCGGCCTTCTAACGCCCCCCATGGGCCTGAATGTTTATGTTGTTAAGGGAGCGGCAAAGGAAACCGTGACTTTGGAGCAAATATTTCGCGGTTCCTTTTTCTTTATTCCTCTCTTTATCTTGGGAATCGCCCTGTTTTTCCTTTTTCCTGAAATCATAACGTGGTTGCCGTCCAAAATTATGAAGTGACCCTAAAACTTATGGGAAAAAATAGGAAATGATTGAAAAAGAATGTCACGACAAATAACAGGAAACCACCTCATGAAAATTTATGCTTTTAGATAAGGTAGGTAAGGGAATGGTTGTTGTCAAAAAGGAGCAGGTTGAGCCTATTGATGCGGAAGGGTTGCGGTATTCGAGAAGGTAAAAAATGCGATCCGGAAAACCAATGTCAAAGAATCAAAAACAAACAACTTATTTTAATGAAAGGAGATTGGATATGAATGAATACAAAGTGAAGCCCGTGGTTCTATTAACAACGGAGGCGGATAAATCAGGATTTACATATATGGCGTTCCCGGGAGTCCCGATGAAACTTGATGTGGCATATTTCATCATTGAAGGGACCCCGAACAAGAGCGGCAGGGTGATTGTAGACACGGGAACATACGCCGCTTCAATGGCGAAATATTGGCCGGGAAAGGCCGAGGACGTCCAGAGCTTTGAAGACTCTTTAAAAAATGAGGGAATGACTGTCGATGATATAGATATCATTATTCAGACCCATCTCCATCATGACCACTGCGTCAATACCTCCAAATGCAAAAATGCGGAAGTCTATGTGCAGGAAGAGGAATGGTCCTTTGCCATGGCCCCCCACCCTCTGCAGTCACAATACTATCCCAAAGAAATATATGAAGGGTGGAAGCTGCGGTTGCTCCGGGGGGATTACGAACTATTTCCAGGGTTAAGAATCCTTCACACACCGGGTCACACACCGGGGACACAGTCGCTGGCTATACAAACCTCGGAAGGGACGGCCGTGATTCCGGGTATGTGCAGTGTTTTCCAGACATTTGACACTCCATCCGAGGTACTTGGCAAAGACCATCCATTCAGTCACTGGGAAGTTTTTTGCCAGTCCATTGCCACGGATATGAACCAGAGTTACTCGAGTAATCTGAGACTCAAAACCATCGCAGACGTCATGTATCCATGCCACGGGCCCGGCTATTGCGAGCAGACAAAAGAGTTTGTGGGCAAGTAATAAGGACCCTTGAGAAAAAAAGACTGAGCTTTAGGAAAAAAGAAGCTTCAAACAGTCTTTATGTAAATTGCACCCTTGAAGTGTCTCTGTCTTTATAAGCCTGTTCCGGGAACAAATTTCGACCTTATTCTTGGATCAGAGGTGACTGTCAAAAACAAAGGTAAAAGACATTTTCAAAAAGGTAAATTGGGTAGTTATAAAAACGCGGGAGTGAAAAGGCGATTCGCTGAACTATTACCAACCTTTGGTTTTATAAAAGTGTTGGTAATAGTGTGAGAGTCATGGAGCAGAATAACTTTCGGCTTTTGCGACAAATGCTATTTCATCAAAATTGTCCAATTAGGATTTAGGTGACAGGGACACGGGTTAGAAAACGGAATTTGGAGGAGGAAAACAAATGGAGGACAATAAAAATGACTCCGGTGTACAAATAATCAAGAGCGCGACGGCCCATCATTGCG
This sequence comes from Desulfobacteraceae bacterium, assembly GCA_030666795.1. Taxonomy (GTDB): domain Bacteria; phylum Desulfobacterota; class DSM-4660; order Desulfatiglandales; family Desulfatiglandaceae; genus JAIOSR01. Next base: position 13,071 of record DAOUXC010000016.1, on the reverse strand, counting down.
GTGGCTGTTGCGTGTGGAAATTGCATGTAAAAGACGGGAAAATTATAAAGATGGAACCCGACGACGATCAGGAGAATCCACAGTTGAGAGGCTGTCTACGAGGTCATTCCATGGTTCAACGTCTGTATGCCCCGGATCGTCTCAACTATCCCATGAAAAGAACAGGGCCGCGGGGTTCCGGTGAGTTTAAACGCATCAGCTGGGATGAGGCCCTTGATTATACCGCTAAAGAGCTCAACAGGATAAAGGAAAAGTATGGCAACTCTTCAATCATATGCGGAGGGGGAACAGGCGATGTTACCATGGTTCAGGGCTACGGGTTTCATATCGAACGGGTCCTCAGGATGTTTGGAGGGTATACATGCACTTGGGGATGGCCTTCCTGGGAGGCGGCGTCTTTTGCTTCTCACGTAAACTATGGCACCTATGATGCTATGAACTGCAGGGATGATAATCTTAATTCTCGCCTGATCATCCTATGGGGTGTGAATCCCGTTGCTACGATACATGGTACAAACGCCATGTGGTATTTCAAGAGGGCCAGGGAGAACGGGGCAAAAATAATATATATTGACCCGCGATATACTCAATCGGCAAGTGTGCTGGCCGATCAGTGGATCCCGATTAATCCTGCCACGGATACCGCGATGGTTATGGGAATGGCTTTCACTATAATCACCGAGGAACTGCAAGATCAGCGTTTTTTGAATCGCTACACGACCGGCTTTGATGTGTTCAGGGACTATGTGCTCGGCAAGGAGGATGGTGTTCCAAAGACACCGGAGTGGGCTGAAGAGCGCACAGGGGTCGCGGCGGATGTGATAAAACAAGTTGCCCGGGACTATGCCACAATAAAACCCGGGGCCTTAATAAGCGGTATTTCCCCGGGACGAACGGCTTTTGGGGAGCAATTCCATCGTGCAACAGCCACATTAGCCGCTATGACGGGAAATATCGGAATCAAGGGCGGCGAACCTGCGGGCCGCTCTTTGGGAGACCAAACCCCTTTTCACGCCTATCCCTTTAAAATGGGACCGCCTATGCAAATCGGGGAAAATCCTGTTGATAAAGAAGCCCCTACAAGAGAGATATATTTACCTAATTACACCACAAAGGACCAGCGCAGCTATGCCAGGATCCACCTGAACAAGATTTCGGATGCAATACTGCATGGCAAAGCGGGTGGCTACCATGCGGACTACAAGGCATTTGTGGTTTCAAGCATCAATCATGTTAACCAGTTTCCTTCCACTATCAAATGGCATAAGGCATTGCAGAAACTGGAGTTCATGCTTGTCTTTGAACAGTTTATGACAGCCACGGCGAGATATGCCGACATCCTGTTTCCGACAGCGGAACTATTTGAAAAAAATGATCTTATAGTTGGGGGATCAAGTCCGTTTTACGGGTTCATTAAGAAGGTGGTAGAACCTTTTGGTGAGAGGAAGTCACAAATTGACATTTGTAACTTGTTGGCCGAACGGCTCGGCTTAGACGTAGAAGAGTACAATGACAAAACAGACGAAGAATGGGTCAAACAAATTGCGATGGGTGGTGGCGATGTCCCGGATTGGGATAAATTTAAAAAAGAAGGCATTCACAGGATGCCTTTAGAAGAACCCTATGTGGCATTTAAGGAACAGATCGAAGATCCAGAAAATAACCCTTTCCCAACGCCTAGCGGCAAGATTGAAATTTACTCCAAGCTCCTGGCGGATATGAACGATCCGTTTCTCCCGCCAATACCAAAATATTTCGAGCCATGGGAGGGAAGGACGGATCCTCTGATCAAGAAATATCCCCTTCAAATGATTACCCCTCGCTTTCGAAGACGGACACACACTCAATTTGATACGCTTCCCTGGCTAAGGGAAGTGCAAGACAACAATGTACAAATCAACACAAAAGATGCTGATGCAAGGGGTATTGAAAACGGCGAGATGGTGAAAGTTTTCAATGACAGGGGGGAGATCCGTATCCGCGCAACGGTAACCGAAAGGATTTTGCCCGGAGTCATCGGTGTGCCCTCAGGGGCCTGGTTCAAGCCGGATGAAAATATGATTGACAGAGGGGGCTGCCCAAACACGCTGAACAGTGAAAGATATTCACCTTGCGGCTCATTCACGTGGAACTCAGCGTTGGCCGAGGTGGCAAAAGTAGGGGAGGACGAGAAATGAAGAATGAAATAAATACACAAATGGGTTTCTATTGCGACCAGACAAGCTGTATGGGTTGCGCTGCATGTGTCATCGCATGCAAACAGTGGCATGATATTCCGGCTGGACCTGCAAGTTGGATGAGGGTTCAATCGATTGAGGAAGGTGTTTTTCCGAATGTATATCTGGGCTATCTGCCATCTAGGTGTCTTAATTGCGACAATGCCGCCTGTGTAGAGGCCTGTCCTGCCGGTGCCGTCAGCAAAAGGGAAAAGGATGGGATCGTGTTGGTAGATAGAGATAAATGTTTGGGAAGAGATGCCTGCGGCAACGACTGTTCAGATGCGTGTCCTGCGGGAACTGATGTCCGGGGTTTTGTTTCTCTAATCAAACAGGGAAAATATGAAGATGCATGGCGCCTCATTGTCGAGTCAAACCCTTTTCCTGGGGTATGCGGGAGAGTCTGCGTACACCCTTGTGAATCGGCATGCGCTCGAGGGCAGGTGGATGAGCCGATTGCTATCAATGCCTTGGAGCGGCTGGCATCCGAACATATGTCACCCAACCCTTTACACGTGCCGTATCTGGCTGAAAGACGCAACGAAAAGGTGGCTGTGGTGGGCTCCGGTCCGGCTGGTCTCACATGTGCTTATCACCTGGCCAGGCTTGGTTACAGGGTGACCGTCTTTGAAGCTTTACCTGTGGCCGGTGGGATGTTGAGAATAGGTATCCCTAAGTACCACCTGCCTAAAGAAATACTGGATCGGGAAATAGCATTCATTGAGAACTGTGGTGTGGAAATAAAGACCAATAAGCGACTCGGAGAGAATCTCGATAAAACTGATCTGGAGCAATATGCGGCGGTATTTCTGTCGACGGGGGCTCATAAGCAAAAAACTCTTGATATCCCGGGAAAAGATTTAAAGGGTGTTATGACAGGGATAGATTTCTTGGCAAAGGTTAACTCCGATGAGAATGTGGACTTGGGTAAGCAAATTCTGGTTGTAGGTGGTGGTGATGTGGCAATTGACTGCGCTCGAAGTGCTGTCCGTTTAGGGGCCTCTGAGGTCCATATTGCCTGCCTGGAAAGCCTTGAGCAGATGCCTGCCAACCCCACGGGGATTGCAGAGGCCGGGGAAGAAGGAATTAAGATCCACCCGTCCCGCTCGTTTTCCAGGATTCTGGGGGCAAACGGGCATTGTGACGGTGTTGAATGCGTGAACCTGCATTCCATGAAATTCGAACAAGACGGAACGTTGCACCTTGATGTGATTGAAAAATCCGAACACGTTATCCCTGCCGATACTATCATTTTGGCTATCGGCCAGGCCCTTGACACAAAAGTTCTTCCTGAAGGTCTGGAGGTTAATAATGGACGGATTGTAATTGATGAAACCGGTGCCACATCCTTGCCGAACTATTTTGCGGGCGGGGATGCTGCTATTCCTGAATGGAGAGTGGCGTATGCCATCGGTTCAGGGAGAAGGGCGGCTGAGGCGATTAACCGCCAAATGAGAGGTCTGCCTGCCGTGGAACCACCATCAACCTCAAAGACACGTAAGTCCCAATTTTCGGATACTGAGACTTTCGAAAAAATGGAACGGGTATCCATTGAGCAATTGCCGGTTTCCAGTAGAATTTCGGGTTTTCCGGAGGCAGAGCTAACCTTCACCGATGAACAAGGCAAAAAGGAGGCAAGCAGATGTCTCGAATGTAGGGGAATGTGCAGTCTCGCTTGCCCCTATGACGTGCCACAGTTTGATGCCGGTGATAACCCCAAGATGCAGAAGTGCGATTCCTGCGTGGAAGAGTGGGAAGCAGGAAAAGACCCTATATGCGTACGCTCGTGCCCCACCAGGGCGCTCGATGCCGGACCCATTGAGGAACTGAAGGCCAAATACGGGGACAACAGGGTCGCAAAGAATTTTACTTATTATGAGAACACCAAGCCTAATGTTGTCTTTAAAGCTAAGACAAAATGATCCGAGTATATGACAGCTTAAATGAAAGAGCAAATCAGTAAATATGAGTAAATACTCCGGGGGGAAGCGTTGACCCTCACCGAATGGAAAGGAGGTGGAAGGAGCTGACAGAAAAAAATATGGCAAAAACCCCTTATCTTAAACATAACAGGAGGAGGTACTTATGAAATCAGACATTAAACGGCTATTGGTATGTTTATTGGGAATGGCTCTGATAACTGCCTTGAGCTTTATCGCGCCTAACCCGGCAATTTGTAAGGATAAAACTATTACACTAAGGATGGCAAACCCTTTCCCTCCACCGCCTGCCGATAATTCACGTTTGTTCATGCACTGGGCGGAGAGGGTTAAAGAAAGGACCGGAGGGAGGGTTGACTTTAAAACCTATTTTGGGGGTTCACTCGTTACAGCACCGGAGACGCTTTCTATGCTTGAAAATAGGGCCTTTGATATGGGAATTGTCTGCTGGCTCTATCAACCGGGTATAACTCCTTTAGGGACGGTGGATTGGGCTGTCCCATTTAACACGAATGATTGCACTGTATCCACTAAATCAAAAAAACAGCTCTTTGAGGATGTCCCGGAGGTGATGGAGGAATTAACGCGTCACAACATAAAACCTATATTGTGGCACGCTATGAAGCCGTATTGGCTATATACCAAATTTCCGATAAACAAGCTGTCCGACCTAAAAGGAAAAAAGATAGGGTGTTCGGGTAGGAACCTCCCCGTTTATATTAAGGCCGTTGGTGGTATTCCAGTCAGCAATGTTGTGGCAGAAAAATATGAAATGCTACAGAGGGGGGTTACCGAAGGGGATATCATGTCGTTTTTTTTCATGACTGATTTCAAAGTATACGAGGTTGTAAAGTATTTATACAAGATCAAAATTGGTCGTTCAGTTACCAGTGCATACTGTATACACAAAGACACGTGGAATTCGCTACCCAAAGATATTCAGAAGATAATGGTGGAGGAGGCTTCGGCCGCGGAAAAATGGGAATGCGACATGGAGGCCACTTGGTTAAAGGAAAATTTTAAGAAATGGACAGATGCAGGAGTTACCATTGGTACTCTTTCCGCAGAAGAAGAGGTCAAATGGGCGGAGCTTATAAAGGACCATCCTCAAAATTGGGCGAACGAATATGAAGCCAAGGGACTACCTGGCAAGAAAGTCATGTCTCACTATATTGAATTGCTTGATCAACTTGGCGAGAAACTGCCCATAAAGTATGAAATTAAATAGAGAGCTAAAGAAAGAGGCGGCTTAGTGGTCGCCTCTTTCTTCGTTCTTATGGGAGTCGGGCAATTGGATAAAATAGACCATACACCTGAAAATAAGTCGGAAGGTGGGCAATGGCTCACAGAGGTCGGCCCTATAATTTTAGGAAAAGCGAGCAAGTCCCTGGGATCAATCAGCGGGATTCTTTGTTTCGGGGTAGTGCTGTTAGTCAGCGTAGATGTCCTACTTCGTTCCCTGCGCGTACCAATGAGCGGGATATTGGAAATATCACGTCTGACACTGGGCTGGATTTGCTTTTCTTCCCTTGTTTATACTTTTACAAGACGGCAGCATGTGAGTGTAACGGTATTCGTTGAAAGAATGCCTGAAAAATGGCGAACAATCTCGGAAATTTTAGCTTGTTTATTAGGCGCGGTTTTGATGTTCTCAATTTTCTGGAAAAGCGTACCTTTTTTTCTTCAGTCATGGGCTGTAAGGGAGGTGTTTAATGTAGACGTGCCACTTCCCTATTGGCTTGCAAAGTTGACGGTCCCTGTGGGAACTTTTGTTTTTGGAATGGTGTATTCAGCGGATTTGGTTAGGGCAATTATCCGTATCTTCAGAAAAGACGGGAAGTAGATAGAATGGATCCTTTAGTAATTGGTTTTATTGGAATAGGAATTTTTCTAATCATCTTAGCGGCAGGAGTTCACATCGGGGTTTCGCTGGGTTTTATTGGGTTTGCGGGGTGCATCGCTATCTATGCCCAGACGGCACCATTTAGTAACAGCGTTTCCATGGGACTGAGCCTACTTGTCAACACAACCTTTTCAACTGCAACCGACTGGGTCTTTGTGGTTTTGCCCCTCTTTATATTGATGGGCTTTCTGGCTTCCGAAGCCGGAATACCGGAAATGGCTTATTCAGCCTTAGCTAAATGGGTAGGAAAGACTAAGGGAAGCCTTGGGATAGCTACAGTACTTGGTCAAACGGGTTTCGGCGTATGCACGGGATCAAGCATAGTTGCATGCACGGTTTTCGCCAAGGTGAGTGCGCCCCAAATGATAAAATACGGGTACAGCAAGAAATTTTCATATGGACTTATTGCCGGAACCGGGTCTCTTGGAATGATCATTCCCCCGAGTGTATTAGCTATTATTTATGGATTATTATCAGGGGAATCCATAGGCGCATTGTTTTTGGCTGGAATTGGACCCGGCTTACTTCTGTCTGCTCTTTTTATCATCGCAATTTTTGTAATGGCACATATCAATCCGTCTTCAGCTCCCGAGATTGACATAGAGTATACGCGTAGAGAAAAGCTGAGATCTATTCTGGACCTTATCCCGATAGTCATAGTAGCGACCGTCATCGTCTATGGCATTCTGGCCGGAATATTTACCCCTACGGAAGCAGGAGCCATAGGTTCTGTTGCGGTTTTCTTTATAGGAATTGCCACAGGGAAACTTAAACTAAAAAATTTTATGCCTGTCCTGAGAGCCACCGCGTCATCTATTGGTATGGTTTTCATTATTTTTATCATGGCTAAGGTATTTTCGCGCTTCCTTAATCTTTCAGGTCTTGCTCCGAGTTTGATCGAATTCATAGGAGGTTTACCTGTATCGCCGATGTCCATAGTGATTGGGTTTGTAGCTATGTATCTGTTGCTGGGGATGTTTCTGGACGGCATTTCGATACTTATCATTACAGTGCCTTTGCTCATGCCTATAGCCCGCGCGTTGAATCTGGACATAATATGGTTTGCTATGGTTTCGATTATAGCCATTGAATGCGGGTTGGTAACTCCGCCTGTGGGGCTGAATGTATACGCGGTGAAAGGGGTTGCAGGGATAGATATCGGTCTGGAGGATCTGTTTCGCGGGTCCTTTCCGTTTTTCTTTATTATGTTAGCCTGTGTGATCATCATAATGATCTTTCCAAGTGTTATTACCTGGCTACCACACATGCTGCTTTCCCGATAACCTTACCTATCAGGTCCATATGGGAGCTTGTTGGCTATTTAGGGTCGAAAAAGCAAATTCCAACTGTTTGAAACCAGGTATACTTGGTATGTCCGGGCATGGGATGACGGCCAAAAATCATGGATCGGCCCAAGTCCCTAACGGTTTTGAAAATTGGATCCCCTGCCTGGGATCAAGAAGCCCCTTAGACAAATGAGTATGATTCGGAGGGATGATAATGAATTTTGATATGCCCACATGCGGCGCGTGTAGAACATGTGAGATCGCATGTTCTTATCACCATACCGGGGAGTTTGTTCCTTCACTCTCGAGTATTAAAATATACGAAAAGGAATCCGGTGAAGGAAATACGGTAGAATTGCTTGAAGAAGACGGTGACCTGGGGAGGGCGTGCGATGGGTGCACCGACCGGAAGGAACCATTATGCATGGAAGTTTGTAAAGATAAAGAGGTTTTGGGGGAAATGATAAATCAAGTTCTCCAAACCAAAAAACAAATGGCTGTTTAGATCAAAAAATTGTGTATGCATCCCAAAACTCTTTTGATGAATTCGTAGTCCTTAAAAAGATCCTTTTCCGAGGGCACTGACAAAGCGATCAAACGATTTTGGGATTATGTAGTTTCTAAAACGATGCAAATGTGTAAGGAGGATATTTTGAATGGCAAGAGATAGTGATCTTTATGCGTATGCCGGTAAGATCCTGCGCGTCAATCTTACTAATGGCGATATCCGTACGGAACCCACGGCCAAGTATGCCAGGGAGTGGCTGGGGGCCGCGGGCATAGCTGCCAAGATACTCTACGATGAACTGCCACAATGGGTGACTCCGTATGACCCCGCAAACAAGCTTATTTTTGGCGCGGGGCCGCTTATCGGCACCACAGCGCCCGGCGCCAATAAGGTCAATGTAAGTACTCTCAGCCCGGTGACCGGCGGATGGGGGAGTTCTTGTAGTGATAGCTATTTTGGAGGGCAACTGAAGTGCTGTGGGTATGATTCCATCGTCATTGAGGGAAGGGCCCACATGCCTGTTTACTTATGGATCGATAATGGAAAAGTCGAGATACGTGATGCCTGTCATCTCTGGGGAAAGACGACGTTGGAAACCCTTCATTTGGTCAGAAAGGAACATTCAGATCCAAAGCTCCATATTGTTTCCATAGGACCTGCCGGAGAAAACCTGGTTCGGGCAGCCAGTATCATACAAGATGAGAGCCGGGCCTTTGGAAGGTGTGGTGTTGGATGTGTCATGGGATCCAAGAACCTTAAATTTATCGCTGCCAAAGGGAAAGGATCGGTAAAAATCGCCGAGCCTGAACGGTTCTTAAAGGCCGTGAAGGAATACCGAGGAAGATATAAAGGTGACAGTGTTGAATACTTTCGACGTTATGGAACTTTAGGCGCCTTCGCGCATAAGCAGAAAATCTGTGGAATCCAATACAGAAATTTTCAGGAAGCGCGTATACCCGATGAGATAGCAAAAGACATCGATACCAGGGAGACATGTGACAAATATCGGGTGGCCCAGGTGAGCTTTCCCGGTTGCGCTCACGGAGGGTGCGGAAGGGTGATGGAAATTACTGAAGGACCTTATGCGGGCCTCAGAACTCATGCCAACCAATGGGAGCCCTTCGGTTCGATCCAAGGGAGGCTGGGAATCGCGGAGCCGACCTTCATGGTGAAGGCCAATGCCCTGTGTAACGAATTGGGCTTTGATGTTGACTTGGCCGGCGGAGCCATTGGCTGGGCCATGGAGTGTTATGAGAGAGGAATCATAGATGAAAAGGATACTGATGGACTGACCCTGAAATGGGGTGACGCGGGCGTCACACTGGAACTTATTCGCAAGATTGCTTATCGGGAAGGGTTTGGTAATATCCTTGCCGAGGGGTGTGCCAGGGCGGCTGATATTTTAGGGCGAGACAGCAGTCCTTACGCGATACATATAAAGAAACAGGATCTCTATGAATTTCTGCGGGGGTCGAATGCTTGGGCCCTTGGTGTTTGCACCGCGACCCGGGGCGGTGGGCATACAACCGGGGCACCTGTCGCAGAGCAGGTTCCGGTCCTGAACGAGGAGAAAGCAAAAGAAGTTTACGGCGTTGATAACGCAGGAGATGCACGTGCTTATGACGGTAAGGCAAAGATGGTTACGGTCATGGAGGTATTGCACAGGGTCTGCAATAGTCTCGGGGTCTGCATCTGGAATACGGCTGCCTGGAATGTGGAGTGGATAGACAGACCGGAGCTCGCGGAACTGTATTCCGCTGCCACAGGATGGGAGACTTCCGTGAAAGCCCTTGAGAGATTGACCACTAAACAACTCAACCTCGAAAAGGCACTGAATCTTAGATTCACCGATTTTGACCGTAAGGATGATATGCCGACGCAAAGAGCCCTGAATGACCCTGTTCCCGAAGGATCATCATTGGCTGGATTCAAGATTGATGAGGCCAAGTGGAACAAGATGCTTGATGAATATTATGATCTTCACGATTGGGACAGGGAAACGAGTTATCCCACCAGAAAAGCCCTGTCCGATTTGGGGCTTGAATCTGTCGCAAACGATCTTGAATCTATTGGTAAACTCGGTTAAAAAAGGGACAAATTTATAAAGAAAAGAGTTGCGGTTGTCTTTTGAGGAAAGTAATACAACATGTTGAATAAAATGGAGAAAAAGATTATCAATGCCGCTATCACCGTTGCTATTCAAAAACGGCGCATGTTATCGTATTTACCTTTTACTATGGATCCGATTGACGGTGAGGCGGCAGCGCTTACGAAACCAGACAATTAATCGGGCTGAAGGGCTTGGATAATGTGGCCTATTGATTATTAGAAATAGCGCAATGATCAATAAAAGTAAACGGCAAGATGAAGAAAATCCATGGATAGGAGATTAAAGTGCGAGCACTGTTTGTTCTTACCCCTCCTGAATCAAAACGATTTATTGCCAAAGCGGTTGCCAGGCTGCCCGCTGTTCTAAGGGCCAAGGTGGATGGGGAGATAGTAATTGGGCACGGATCCACTAATGTTCGAGTCGCCGAAGAGATCATGGGTGATTGCCCTGAGAGGGACAGGTTTATCTCCGGTCAGGTGATCAATGGCATCCTCTGCGTTACCGAGGCTGAAAAAAAACCACCTATGATTGTTATGCGTAAAGGGAATGTCGTTCCTCCCGAATCGACTATGGAGGGGATCCTCAAGGACTTCAATGCAGAGTCGGTTTTCATCAAAGGTGCCAACGCGGTTGATCCGGAAGGGAACGCAGGGGTTTACGTTGCCCACCATTGCGGCGGTACCATTGGTTACGCTTACGGAATACTCAGTGCGAGAGGGTGCAATCTTATCGTTCCCGTGGGACTTGAAAAACTGGTCCCTTGCGTTAAAAAGGCATCTCAACACCTTGGTCAGGATACGTTTTATTACTGCCTTGGGATCAAAATAGGTATGATCCCCTTAGTTAATGCACAGGTCATCACTGAGATAGACGCCTTCCGTATCCTGTATGGTCTGGAGGCATATCATGTGGGAGGTGGGGGGATAAATGGATCGGAGGGATCCGTGACCCTTGTGGTTGAAGGTAAAAAAGAAAGACTGGACAGGGCCATAGAGTTGATAGAATCCATAAAAGGGGAAGGACCTCTTCGCTCTGAGAAAGCCCGCTGCGCGAATTGTATGCCTACCACCCCAAGCGTGATCAGATCCTTTGAAAAAGAGTTTGAAGGAAGGACATCCAGGCACTGCAAGTTCCTGGGAATGAAAGAAGAGGCGGTTTTTTCCCTATTGAAAAAGAGCAATTCCGAGTAATTGATCACGCCATAATAGGGGAAAAGCGGAGTTGGCGTCATTATTTTTGTTAATCATGATGTCTATGTATAGTGGAGTAAATATTAGAAAAAAATAGAAAGGAGATACTAAAAATGATTTTAAGAAGACTCAAAGATGTGGAAGAAATTGACGTGGGTAAGGCATTTGGCTTTCCGGAAAAGATGATGATTATACAGTGGATTATCAGCAATGAAACTGGAGATGAGAAATATCATCATTCATACGCCGTCAGAAAATACACGCTTCAGCCCGGTTTGACCATAGAGGATATCCCCTTGCATAACCACAAGTATGTTCAGTCTCCTCATATCCTTTCAGGAAAATTGATGTGCGAAAACGGTGATGGCGAAAGAATCGAGGTGGGACCCGGGGACACCATTTTTTTTCATGAGAATGAACGCCACAGGGTCTGTGTTCTGGGCGATGAACCTGTGGAATTGCTATGTATTATAGATTGCCCTGGCGACGGAGAAGATTGCATTCCGGATCAACCCCAACATGTTGGCGTAGAGTAATTTGGACTTTTCGAAAAAATTGATACCCCGCTGCTTGCAGCGGGGTATTTCATTCAAATAACTACTTTAGATAGACATGGGGGCCCGGCAAAAAGGGGCTTCCGGTTTAAAATAGTTTAAACAAGAGGGTAAATAATGATGAAGCTTTGTTTTGAAAATACAATGCCCGGAAGTGGTTCCGAAGTTTACTTTGAGAGACTGCACGCAAACTGGAAAAAAGTGAGCAAACCGGATACAGAGCTTGTTATCACGTCTCCGACTATTGGAACAACTGAATTCAGGTATTCAGTCGTTGGACATTTGTATGCTGATATGTTGAGGACTCCAGAGATGGTGGAAGGTATCATGCAGGCGGAACAAAATGGTTATGATGGGGCGGTAATCGGTTGCGCTGGTGATGCCGGTCTCGATGTCATTGAATCCCTTGTAGAGATCCCGGTAACCGGCCCCGGCAAGGCGGCTCTAATTTTAGGCCAGGCTGTCGGTAATAAAATGGCATTCGTCACCCTTCCCAATTGGGAGAAAAACATCGAGAAACTGATAAAGACATATGGTGCTCGCGATCTGATTATTTCGAATAAACCTTGCCGTGCTTTGACGATTGCACTGGACCAGTTTGCCAACGAGGATTTACTTATTGATAACTTTCTCGAAATTGCAAAAAGTGCGATCCGTGATGGAGCCGATGTTATAAGCTTTGCATGCACTAAAGGTTCAACACTTTTGACCGCTAAAGGCGTTTCGCGCATCGGTGATATTCCAATTGTAGACGGTTCACTGGCAGCCTTGAAATTAGTTGAAATGATGGTAGATTTTAAAAAAGCAGGGCTGTGGAAAAGGGGAAAGACCATTGAAACCGATATTATTGAAGGATTGCAGGGAGGGTATTACCATGGGGCTGAATCGATATGAGTTGTCTGAAAACAAAGATCAATTGTCCTGACTTGAAAAATTCATAAAATATCAAGGTCTATAATTAATTTTATAGTAAATTGATGAAATATAACGAAACATATGTCAAAATTGGCCATTGGGCACAGATGTGCTAAATTAAGTTTATTTTATATCTAAAACCATTTTCATGAGATAGAATAAAAAACGTTTTAAAATAGGGAAGAACCTCAAGGTTTTGCCCTTAATTTGTAATTAAAGAGCCGGTCCAATCCCTATTCGCAGAGGCCATGTCTTAGTTTTCTTCAATTTGCTTTCTATTCAAGGAGTTTCTCTCAGGGTCAAAGTCAGTCCTCCTGTCAAGAAAAACCAGATCGTGTCAATTGTTTTCAATAATATATTACCCTAATTGAGTCAAAACTCAATCAGGGAGCTGTCAGCGATCAGCGGTCAGCCTTCAGCCTGGGAATTTTGGACATAGATTTATATGT
>DAOUXC010000189.1 GCA_030666795.1 Desulfobacteraceae bacterium | reverse complement strand
GGAAAAGTGTCATTGGAGGACTGGGACATGTTCACGTGGTCATTCGGATGAACAGGGTCCTTGCTGCCTAATTTGCCGCCGGCCATTTCCGTTGCCCTGTTTGAGATCACCTCATTTGTATTCATATTTGTCTGGGTCCCGCTTCCCGTTTGCCAGACCACAAGGGGAAAATGTCCGTCTAATTTTCCCTCGATTACTTCATCTGCCGCCTTTGTAATCAAATCACCCACGTTTTTGTCGAGAACGCCCAATTCCACGTTTGCCAGGGCACATGCCTTTTTTAAGATACCCAGTGCCCTTATGATTTCCCTGGACATGCGTTCATTTCCTATCCTGAAGTTCTGTAATGACCTCTGGCTCTGGGCGCCCCAGTACTTATCATTTTCTACCTCGATGCTGCCCATGGAATCCTTCTCGATTCTTGTTGCCATGATATCCTCCCTCATAAAAAATGCAGGCCCTAAGGGCCTTATTATAAATTCGAAATAAGAAACAGGAAAAAGATGAACGTAAACATCGAACTTTGGTTCTTGTCCGATTCAGTTGGAGAAAATGCCGTATCTTTCTTCCTCCGGAAATTACGTTGTTATTCCATATAGCTCTAAACAAAGGACCTATGACTTTTACCAGATTTTCAATCCTTTGTATTTATTCAGCCTTTCACTCGACCCCCTGAATCCTTGACCCCTTGAACCCTCTGGATAACGCCTGCTCAAAATCCTCGATAATGTCTTCCGTCTTTTCTATTCCGACCGACACGCGGATAAGGCTGTTGGAAATCCCAAGTCTTTCCCGGTCTTCAGGCGAAACACCGGCGTGAGATGTTGTGACCGGGCGGGTGATCAGCGTTTCAATTCCACCAAGACTCGGGGCGACAACGGGTAAGTTCGTATTTTGAATAAAACGGTCCGCCGCCTCGACACCCCCCTTTGGTTCAAAACTAAGCATACCGCTGAACCCGTCAAACAATTCTCGTGCGCGGCCGTGTCCGGGGTGGCTTTCAAGGCCCGGATAGTTGACCTTTGAAACGGCCTCATTTCCTTCCAGGAATCTCGCTATCATCAAAGCACTCTCGTTGTGACATTTCATCCTTACTGCCAAGGTTTTCATTCCGCGATGAAGCAGAAAACAGGCGTGAGGATCAAGGGAACCGCCAAAATGGTTGAGCAGATGAGTTATTTTTTCAATCCGGTCGGCCCGCCCGATAACAGCGCCTGCCACGATATCCGAATGACCGTTGAGGTACTTTGTGCAACTATGCAAAGACAGATCAAAGCCCCATTCAATGGGCCGGAAATTCATGGGAGTCGCAAAGGTATTGTCTATGAGCGAGACGAGATTATGTGCCCTGGCAAAGGAAACCACCGCCTTGAGATCCGCGACCTGAAGAAGAGGATTTGTCATTGTTTCAACAAAAATGGCCTTTGTCTCGGGCCTGAGTTTGGATTCCCAGGAACCGGGATCATCACCGTCAATAAAATCAAATTCTATTCCGAGCCCGGCGAAATCTCCGGTCAGAAAATCATGCGTACCCCCGTAGAGACATTCCTGGGCCAATAAATGGTCCCCCGAAGAAAGTGTGCTCAGAAGCGCTGTGGAAATGGCGGCCATACCGCTGGCCGTAACAATGGCGGCCTCGGCATTTTCAAGGGCGACCAGTTTTTGATGGAGGGCAACATGGTTGGGCGTGTTGTTCAGACGAATGTATTTCAGGTCATGGTAGCTGGTCTCGCCGGTATATTCAAACATGGCGGACTGAAAAATAGGCATGCTGACCGCGCCCATAATGCGAGGTTCGGGTTCACCCGCGTGGATGAGTTTGGTTTCAATGTGTTTATAGGATTTTGCCATGTGTATGTTCTCCATTAGGTACCAAAAATCATTAGATTGCCCTACTCTACAGTGGCTATCATCTCTATTTCCACCATCGCACCCAAAGGCAGGGCCGCAACCTGGAATGCGCTGCGAGCAGGCGGATTCGAAGTGAAATACTCACCGTATACTTCATTAAATTCAGCAAAATCATTGATATCAGAAAGAAACACTGTCGCCTTTACAGCCCTGTTTAAATCGGTGCCCGCTGCCTTAAGGACCGCACTCAGGTTTGCCATGACCTGGCGGGCTTGTTCCTGAATTCCCCCTTCAATAAGTTTTCCTGAGCCGGGATCAATGGCTATCTGGCCTGATGTAAACACAAGATTCCCCGTGAGGATAGCCTGGCTGTAAGGCCCTACCGCTCCAGGTGCTTTGTCGGAATGAATAACTTTTTTCATTTTTTTCTCCTGTAATTTTGACATAGCCGTAAAAAGACACAAGATATAAAACAATCCTTATTCACGCTCATTCCCGGAAGCCAGGTCCCGGGGCAATGTATCGATAAAGGGCTGGTAAAGTAGAACCGTCCAAGTCTCCATGGAAGTCGTGATAAGACATTTGGCAAGGAGCCTTCCGGGGTATGCATTGTATCTTTGAATTTCGGAACGGGCCTGGCGTTTGATCCGGGTACGGAACCACCGGCGGTAGAGACAATATACCGTCTTCGAGGTGATAACCAAATATATTCTGGCAGAGCGCCGGACAGAGGGAACACGGCCCGCATATGCCTTTCCTGTCCAGATAATCTCTTCGTCTTTTTCCTTTTGATCATCAAAAAAGGTATCCATGGAAAGGGGGAGTGACAGTAGTCGACTTTTGGCAATATCACGGATGAAAAAAGCCTTTATTCTAAAGAAAAAAGATCCCAGAAGCATACGAAAAGTACGAAAGAGAATGGGCAGAAAAATGATGATGAGTACAAGAAAGATTATTGTCAGAAAAAAGGTTAGCTTGGGGTATGCAAGGGCCAGGTAGGAAAAGCCTATGACACCGATGTCTTCCCCGACACTGACCAGGACGTTTGAAACCGGGTCCGGACTGGTATTTACCACAAGACGGGTTCCGGCCTTTGTTGCATGGGCGGCCGAGGCCATACTGGCACCCACAAGAAAAACAATCACCTCCACGGCTGCCGACGCCTCTCCTACCTGCATTAGGGCTATGAAGGCGCCACCCAAAGGGCGTATAAGCGTGTGCAGGCCGTCCCAGAGTATGTCAAGTCCCTGGATTTTATCCATAAAGAACTCGACGGCATAGAGTAACAGGGCCACAAATATAACCGCCTCATTTGCAAAAATCTGAAACTCCGGGGGGAGTCCGGTAATCAGACCCGTCCTGACACAAATACCGGTCATGGCCACGGTGGCGTAAAGATTGATCCCGGATATGAATGAAAGACCCAATATCGAACCCAAATGAGCTATGGCTTCCATTTTGTACCCCTTGTAAAAATATCAGGTGCGGCGCACATTTTCTCGAATCAACGGCCGGACTGGAAATATACCTCTTCATAGGGCTGAATCACGACAAAACCGTCCCCTTCGAATTTCATCTGAATCGACTCCCCGCTCCCCCGGCCCAAAAAGGTCTTAAGCGATATGTCTGTCTTTATTTCCGGCGCAAGGGTACCTGACCAGGCAACGGTTGCATTGGGGTCAGTGAGCACGGGTTTGCCCGGAGATACCTTGAGGGTCAAGGGATCATAATGCGTAGTTATCGCCATCATTCCAGTGCCTTCCAGTTTTACGTTGAAAAGCCCTCCTGCCAGCATTCCGGCTATTTTTTTCATTATTTTTATGTCCCACTTGATACTTCCCTCAAATGCAAGCAGATCATTCCCGTTTACAAAAATGGACTCCCCCTGAAGATTCAGGATAGATATCTTTTTTCCCGTGTCTGCAAGATAGAGTTCACCCCTGCCCTCGGCCTTTGTCAGCCTGGCGCCCTCACCGCTGACCGCTTTTTTGAGAAGTTTTCCGACGCCGTGCTCAAGCATACCTTCCCTGGTGAATTTGATGTCGCCCAAATAGGCGACCATGGACCCCGTCTTTGTCCAGACCATGTCCTTAAGATTGATCTCGAGCAGGCGCTCACTCTCAAGCTCGAACAGGCCCTGGCCCCTGTCCTTTTGCGCGGTTTTATTCACAAATTCCGCGATCGAATACCGGGCGATTTCCGGTCCCCTTTTTTCACCGGTCTTGACAACCGGTTCAGCCTGCTTTTCCATGCCTATTTTGACGGCTGACTTGCATTTCGGACATTTGACCGTCTTGCCCGCATATTTGTCAGGCACTTCTTTTGAATATCCGCAACTGCCGCATTCAAAAATCATAATTATTCCCTCCATTAAGTGAACATCTTAGTCTGTCTCTTAACGCCATGGCGGACTAACAGTCACCACATCTTATTTTTCGATTGTAAAGGGGTATTCCCTTTCAATCAAATCAGAGGCAAGAATAATTTTTAAGGTGTTGACTTTGCCTTCAAATTGGTAGGTGTAATCGGCTTTATTGCCGTAGGAACCCCCTGCGTAACCATTACTCGGTAATTTTCCTCCCGAGACGTCAAAGGCTTTGACACCGATCAGATTGGAAAGGGAGCCTTCATACTGGAGCCTTACCATGTTTTCTCTTGTTGAAGTCAGCTTTACCCTGCAACCCGCTTCGGTGACCTCTTTGCCATTATCTTTAACGGCATCAAAGGAAACTGCTTTCACACCAATAGGAAGTTTGAAGGTGAACACTCCTTCAATTTTTTTGATATCATCAAACGTTGTGCCGGAACTCATTATGCAGTTTGTTTCTGCTGAGAGGTGCGGGAACGGCTGCTTCTCATATGAAAACCGAAGGTCTTTGGCAGCGGCGTATCGGCGATCGACCACGTCGTTCCCTTCTTGATTCCGAATATGATCGACTGTCATGGAAGCAAGATCTTTATCTCCGACTGCCAAGTTAGGAAGTGAAATCGACCGGACATTGACCTCAATAAAGGGCTCATCCACGGGTTTTCCGTTCCGGCTCGTCATCTTTCCGAGCGTTCCGGAAAGTTGAAACGCCACAGGACCCGCGCTCGTGTTAATCCCGTCTTCAAACGCAACTGTTTTTGAAGATAACAGCTTATCGTAATCCAAGGCCCTCAAATCCGCTATTCGATCCCCCGGTCCTGATGTGTCAGTCTCTTTGTCGCCGCACCCAAATGTCAACAGGGCGGTCAAAACACAAAGAAAACCGATGAAATGACTTGATATAAGGCCTCTCATTTCTTGTTTTCCCCTTGTATATCCAGCAAGGCCAATCTCAGGGTGTTCAGACCGATTACCGACCCCCGCTGCTGGAGCGTGAACAGATCGCCGCCCATTTCCCAGGGAAAACCTTTTTCAATGTCCTCACCTGTCGCTGCGGCATAGCCCTTAATCGCATAGCCGCCCCCCTTCTCTTTTTTCAAAAAGCCGGTTATGGCAAGTCCGACGCTCGCGTTCACAAGTTTCCTTATTTTCCGCGCAAGACCCATCGCGGTTTCTCTTTCCGTTATGCTTTTCTCATTCCCTGAGTATAGGGCAACCTGTTTTTCATCAGGAATGACGAGGCTTTCTACCAATCGGCTCGAAGGAAGACTGTGAAATCGCTGTGCGGCCAATCCGCCTGAAAAGGTTTCCATGATCGCAAGGTTCAGGCCGTTTTCGGCAAGCAATGAATCAATCACACCCTCAAGCGTTTCATCGTCCCGGCCGTATATCTTCTTGCCTAATCGTGAATAAACCTCTTCAGCAACAGGTTCGATGAGTCTGTGTGCCTCTCGCTCGCTCCTGGCCTTGGCTGCAATACGTATCTTTATTTCGCCCATGGAGGCCAGAAGACCTACTTCCGGGTTCTGCCCCGGTTTTATTAGGTCGCCTATGAGACTGTCTACCTTGCTTTCCCCTATGCCGACCGTTTTAAGGACCCTGTATGTGACAACATGTTCATCCAGATTGAACCTTTGTCTGACCCGGGGAATGACTTCCCTGTCCAATAAAAACTTGAGTTCCCGTGGCACGCCCGGAAGACATATAACGGGTTTTCCTTTCACCTCCTTGATAAATGCCGGGGCCGTTCCAACCGGATTGAGAATGGCATAACCACCGGCAGGAACAAAGGCCTGACGCCGGTTGTTCTTCGGCATTTGATACCCCGCAAGGCGAAACATGTCCTCGATCCCGTCCATGAGATCCTCCCGGAACTCCAACTCCACACCCGCCGAGCGAGAAACGGCCTCACGGGTCAGATCATCAAGGGTAGGCCCGAGTCCGCCGGTTGTGATCACCATGTCACACCTGTCAATTGCGGAACGAATCACCTGTTCTATTTCGTCCAACCGATCACCGACGGCAGTGCGAAAACGGATCGTCACACCTTCCCGGCCCAATTCCCGGGCCAGATAGGTGGTATTCGTATCCTCTATCTGACCCAACAGGAGTTCACTGCCAATGGTGATGATTTCACAGGTGGGTGATTTGATTGAAGGGTTCATTATTAATAATATGTTTTGCGTTTCTTGTATTGTCTTCCCATTAGCAGGCCTATCATCAGGCCACAAAGAAGGACCAGGGCGCCCGTAGCAAACCATTTGTTCTTCTGGGAAGACCTCAGGTCGTCGTTTTCCTTGGTCAATTTTTGAACAGTTTCTCTGGCGGTTTCCAGGGTCTTATTGGTGACTTCATGAACTGCTTTCAGTTTTAGAAAACCAGCGGCCTCCTGCTTCAGTTTCTCATACGCATTCTGAACCCTCTGAAGGTCTTCCAGGTTCCCTTTCAGTTCTTCCGAAACCCCTTTCTCCCCCAGGGCCGCTTTTCGCCATCGCTCTTTAATGCCGTCCAACTCTTCTTTGAGCCGGGCGTTTTCCTTTTTCAGGGAAATGGCCTGAATTTCCCAGGGCTGCTGCGTTGACAGGTAGCGGCTCAGGACCCAGCCTTCCTTATTGCCCGACTCGAGCCCTATGAGGCGGACACGACTCCAATCCTCCCGGGACTCCAGAACCTCTAAAGGCTGACCGGAAAGAAGAAAAGTGATGATTTTGTTTTCGGTGCTGGGTCCCGTACGAAAGGTAATTTCAAGTGAATCCGTGACAAAAGCCTTTGCGGCCCAGCACGTCTGACCCATCAAAAATAACCCCAAAAACACAAAAAAAACCAGTCGGAACTTTTTCATTGGTCACGCCCTCTTGACACTGTTTGGATCATTACAACCCGCTAATTAGTGCTCATCCGGAAACTGACGTTTTTGGACTCGCGCTATCAGCTATAAGCTTTCGGCTTTCAGCAAAGGCCACTAAAAACAAGGTGATGGCTGATTGCTGATCGCTGAAAGCTCCATCCGGAAACTGGTTGCTTCCGGATGAAAATTAATCACCTTTTTCCTT
>DAOUXC010000196.1 GCA_030666795.1 Desulfobacteraceae bacterium | reverse complement strand
TTTGCCAATGCCAGCTACCTGGAAGACCAGATCATGGATCTAATGGCCACCAAAAAGGAACTGAAACACATTGTAATCGTATCCAACGGCATTAATGACATCGACGCGTCGGGAGAAGAGATTTTGTCACTGCTTGTAGACAGGGTCAGGAGCGCAGGGGTTGATATCTCCTTATCCGGTGTGAATGAATCCGTAATGAAGGTACTGAAGCGTACGCACTTTCCGGAGAAAATCGGAGAAGATCATGTCTACTCAACCATGGAAAAGGCCATTGGCGCCATATACGAGAAAACACACATGGACGGAAGGGAGGAGCCCTGTCCACTCATGACCGTTTGCCATCTCGCCTGATCTCGATATAAAAAAGGGGGCTTAAAATGTCTGTCATTACCATCTTCAGCGGAAGCTTTTGTAAGGAAGACCTTGTTGTTCGGGAAGTACTTGTCAAAACCGGATACAAACTGGTCAGCGACGAGGAGATTGTGGCCGTGGCGAGCAGGGCTTCCGGGATGGCTGAGAGCAAAATCAGGCGGACCTTTTCGGCTAAGACCTCGGTATTCAACAAGTTCACCCATGAAAAGGAGCGCTCCATCGCCCATCTTCGCCTTGCTATTGCCGAAATGCTTTGCGAGGACAATCTCCTTATTTCAGGATTCACACCCCAGCTTATTCCCGATGAGATCAGCCATGTACTCAGAGTCTGCCTGATTGCAGATGTCAAGTTCAGGATATCTGAAGCGGCTAAGGAAGCCGCCGCGCAAGAAAAAGATGCCCAAAAGCTTATACAGAAACATGATGGAGACAGTGCATTATGGATCAACACCCTGTTCGGGAAAAATGATCCCTGGGACCCTGAGCTTTACGACATAATCATTCCGGTAGATAAGACCGGTTTAGAAGAGGCCGCCGCACTTATTAAAGAGAATGCGGACAAAGAGGTAGTCAGAACTACCGACCTCTCGAAAAAGGCCGTTGAGGACTTTGTTCTCGGAGCCAGGGTCGATGTGGTTCTGGCTGAAGAAGGACATAATGTGGGCGTGAAGGCTAAGGATGGAGACCTCACCCTGACAATCAACAAACACGTCCTGATGTTGAGCAGGCTTGAGGAGGAGCTCAAATCTATTGCGGGCAAAGTGCCCGGCGTCAGGTCAGTGGAAACGAAAGTGGGTGCAGGTTTTCACCAGGCGGACGTGTACCGCAAATACGATTTTGAAGTGCCTTCAAAGATTCTCCTTGTGGATGATGAGCGCGAATTCGTACAGACCCTGTCCGAGAGGCTGCTCATGCGCGATATGGGCTCGGCCGTTGCCTATGACGGCGAATCGGCCCTGAGCCTGGTCAAGGAGGATGAACCGGAGGTCATGATCCTGGACCTCAAGATGCCCGGCATCGACGGCATAGAGGTCTTACGACGGGTGAAAGAGACCAACCCGGAAATCGAGGTGATAATTCTCACAGGTCACGGTTCAGAAGAGGACAGGAAGGTCTGTATGGAATTAGGTGCATTCGCATATCTTCAAAAGCCGGTCGATATCGACAAACTCAGTAAGACCCTCAAAAAGGCCAATGAAAAGGTGCAGAACAAAAAGGATCAACGGAAACATTAATGGAAATTGGAAAATGTCGATAATTGACAGACTCAAACCGGAATTCTGGGATTACACGGACGTGGCAGCAGGCCCTCATGAGCACCTGTTTGACTTCCGTCGCATGTGGAAACTGGCGGCCTTTCTTACCGCCGCAGTCGCGGTTATCCCCCTGATACTTCTTTCGGCACTGAATTATCACGTGACACAGAGTTCTATAGAGTCAGAGAGGCTTTCGCGTACCGCACGACTGGTCTCCAATACACGTCGGACCATATTCTATTTTTTTGAAGAAAGAAGGTCGGCCCTTGATTTTATTGTAAAAGAAAACAGCTTCGAGAGCCTTAACAGGTTGGGGTCCCTGGAGCAGATACTGAAAAACCTGAAAAACAGCTTTGGGGGCTTCACGGACTTGGGGCTTATTGACCCGCTCGGCAGACAGAGGAGCTATGTGGGCCCATTCAAACTGGGAGGCAAGGATTACAGCGACCAGAACTGGTACAGGGAAGTGCTTAAAAACGGGGTTTACATAAGTGACGTCTTTTTAGGGTTTCGAAACGCGCCGCATATAGTTATAGCGGTGGCGCGCAGTCATCCAAATGGGTTGAGTTACGTGCTCCGGGCCACCTTAGACATAAAAAAACTGGACGATCTTCTGTCGGACGTGGAGGTGGCGGGACGCGGTGACGCCTTTATAATCAATCGCCATGGGATCCTCCAGACGCCCTCTCTCTATCACGGCAAGGTCCTGGAAAAACTGTCCCTGCCTGTTCCGGACTATGCACTGAAGACACAGGTGGTTGAAGGCAATGACCCGAATGGCGTTCCCCTGTTCATAGGCTATACATATATTAATGATACGCCCTTTATTCTTATGGTGGTCAAGGATAAAAAGGCACTTATGAAATCCTGGTACAAAACCAGGATGAAACTCATAGCCTTTTTAGGAATAAGTATCACCCTAATCCTCATTGTGGTTGTAGGTATGGCCACATACCTTGTAAACAAGAGCTATATGGCTGATCAAAAACGGATCATGACGCTCCATCAGGTGGAGTACACCAATAAGATGGCCTCAATAGGGCGCCTGGCAGCCGGAGTAGCCCATGAGGTCAATAACCCCCTTGCCGTTATTAACGAAAAGGCCGGGCTGATCCAGGACCTGGTCACTCTTAAGCACCAATTTGGAGGGGACCCCAGGTTGCTGGAACTTGTGGGCACAATACTATCATCCGTGAAACGGGCCGGAACCATCACCAAGAGACTCTTGAGCTTTTCTCGGAATATGGAGATCAGCGTTGAGCCTGTTAATATTAAAGACCTTATCGACGAGGTGTTAAGCTTTTTGACAAAGGAAGCGGAATACAGGTCGATCAGGGTTTCTCTCATTGCCTCAGAAGATGTACCCCCGATTGAAAGTGACAGGGGGAAGCTTCAGGAAATTTTTCTCAACTTAATAAACAACGCCTTTGCTGCAATGAGTGACGGCGGGAACTTAGACATAGAGATCAAAAATGGAGAGGAAGATAAAGTTTTGGTCACAGTAGCAGACGATGGATGTGGTATTGCTGAACCGGATTTAAAGCGGATTTTTGAGCCGTTTTTCTCAACAAAGGCCAAAAAGGGGGGCACAGGTCTTGGCCTTTCGCTCACCCAGAACTTTGTACGGGAAATTGGAGGCACAATGACTGTTGCAAGCAAGGTTGGTAAGGGGACGAACTTCACAATTACTCTACCGCTCAAGATGGAAACAAAGGAGGGAGGGACGAATGAAGGTGTTGTTAATAGACGATGAAGGTGAATTGATATCCACCTTAGCCGAGAGGCTGTCCTTACGGGGAATAGATGCGGATTGGGTAACAAACGGTGAAGAAGCCCTGAAAAAAGTGGAGGACCAGTGCTACGACCTGGCTGTCGTGGACGTCCGGATGCCGAAGATGAGCGGGCTTGCGCTAAAAAGGTTAATGGCGGAGAAGTGTCCCCGGTTGAAATTTATTTTTATGACAGGCCATGGCTCGGAAGATGATTACAAGGAAGGTACTGCCCAGGCCGGAGCTGCATACTACTTATTGAAGCCGCTCAATATCGAACTCCTCATTGAGAAAATAAATGAGGTCATTAAGGAACAAGGAGACAAGCCATGAACAGGAATTGGGACGTGATCGGTGAACAGGGGCTTCAATTTTTCGGCAAAATGTCCGCCACTATTTCCCACGAGATCAATAACTCCTTGGCTATTATCAACGAAAATGCGGGCCTCCTGCAGGATTTCACTCTCATGGCGGACAAAGGGATGCCTCTCGACCCTGTAAGGCTGAATAGTTTAGCCGGAAAATTGATAGATCAGATCCGGCGTGCGGAAGGGATTGTGAAAAACATGAACAGGTTCGCCCACAGTGTTGACGAACCAGTAAAAAGCGTCAATTTGGACGATATCGTGGAGTTAATGGTCACTCTTTCCGCCAGGTTTGCTTCCATGCGAGGCGTTACGGTAGAGTCAAAACCTGCCTCAGTCCCTGTAATGATCACCACGAATTCCTTTCTTATGCAAAACCTCATCTGGCTATGCCTTGACTTTGCCATGGACGCGGCCGCAGCGGGGAACACAATAGACATTATTACCGAAAAAACGAAAAATGGCGCTCAGATCAGTTTCATGCAAGCGGGAGACCCTGCAAAAGCGCCGCCGAATAAGTTTCCGGCGGAACCGGAAAAGGTCCTGTTAGATGTTCTCAAGGCCAACCTTTCCGCCGATGAAGGGGTAGGAAAAATCGTCATTACCCTGCCTCGAGATATTGATATGTGAATTTTTTCTGCCGGTTATTGGGGGGAATAAATCAAGCTACTTTAAAAGGAGGACAAAAGATGAAAACACGCGTATTGATGGTAGATGATGAAAAAGAGTTTATCCAGGCATTGTCAGAACGTCTAACCCTTCGCGACTATGATGTGACAACAGCATTTAGCGGCGAAGAAGCTGTTGAAAAAATGAAAAATTACCTTTTTGATGTGACTATCTTAGATGTACTTATGCCGGGTATGAGCGGAATTGAGACCCTTCGTGAAATAAAGAAGATAAAGCCATTAGTAGAGGTTATTATGTTGACGGGCCATGCAACCATTGAGACGGCCATAGAAGGGATGAAGCTGGGCGCATTTGATTTTCTTTTGAAGCCCTGTGAAACCGAAGCCCTGGTCGCCAAGATCGATAAGGCCTATACAAAAAAACTTGAACACGATGAACGCATCCGGGCAGCCAAAGTGGCGGAGATTGTGGACTCACCCATTGCTGCCTTGAAAGAATAGAAACCGGGGCAATCGAGTTCAAAGGGAGAGGAGTATAATGCATCACTTGAAGCCGGAGATTATAAATGGCGACCATGCATTGGAAGAATTAGTCGTCGGTAACGTAAGATATGTCGATTTAAAACAAAGGCATCCCAATCAGACTTTCCGGCGACGTGAGGAATTATCAAATGGCCAGCAACCTTTTGCGGTTATTTTGGGATGTGCGGATTCCCGGGTGCCGCCCGAGATAATCTTTGACCGTGGTCTGGGTGACCTCTTCATCGTTCGCGTTGCCGGTAATGTAATTAATGACATGATTTTGGGGAGCATAGAATATGCAGCGAACCATTTGCATGTTCCTCTGATAGTGGTGCTGGGACATTCTAAATGTGGATCGGTCCAGGCCGCCATACAAGGCGTCAATGGACAAGGACACATTGCCTGTTTGACCGAAGCCCTACAGCCGGCTCTGAACGAAGCAAAAGAGCAGCCTGGGGATCTGGCAAACAATGCTGCCAGAGCCAATGCAAAAATAGTTGCAGAGCAGTTGAAATGTTCTAAACCTGTTTTGTCCGGGTTGGTGAACGAAGGCAAGTTGAATGTAGTTCCTGCATTCTATGATTTAGACACCGGTGTTGTGGAAATTCTCTCTTAGTCAACACCATAAATGTAAACCAATTGGGGTGAATTTTAATGACAAAAGTAATTCGCACCAACTCAATCCTCACAGGAGGAGGACGGTATCCCCTGGTAACCGCAATGTAATCATCCCTACGACTAATATCGGAGTATTCCCTGGCTCGTATTAAAAAGCCTTGCCTGGTAGAAATTCAGGCATTTTGGTTTCAATGCTCAAGGGGTTCCGGCTACCATCCATGCCACTCTTTTTCCCATTTATCGGGCCACCGCTTTTTGAGATCAACCCGTTCCACTTCCCGGAACTCCCCGTTTTTCCACTCCTGGACGAGACATCCGGTCGTGGGCCGGTGGTCGGCATGTGTAAAGGAGATCGGTGATGCACCAAGGCCGATGTCAAAATTACGCAGGGTCTCAAAGCCTTTTTTCATAATCCCGGCCCCTGTCAAATCACCGGCCTTATCCGCCCGCTTCATGGCCTCCCATAGCAACAAGGCATCACCCCAGGCCTGAACCGTCCGGATCAGTCTTTGCTCTGACGGGACTGTAGGATTATGTTTCTTAGCCGTTTCAACAATCTTGTCCATATTTTTGTAATTCTGTCCGAAAAAGGCACACGGCGTAGCTCCCATCACACCTTCTGCCGCCTTGCCCACTAATCGGGGCAGATTTTCATCAAAACCCCAATTGTTGATAATCCAGTCGGCATCGAGTCCCGTGGAGCAGGCATCCTTCAGCGTTACCGACACGGACATGGTTGTATTGCCATGCCACAAAAGATCGGGCTTGAATTCTTTTAAGGCCGTGATCTGGCTTTTGGCGTCTAAGGCATACTGGGACACGTCCTGGTCGGGTCCGACTTCAAAGCCCAATATCCTGGCCTGGTCTTTAATGGCCTTTATGGGTGCGTTGCAGTAAGGGGAGGCAAACATATAACAGCATGCAAACCTCGGCTTTCTCTTTTTGTAATCCTTCTTTTTGGGCCATTTCCTGTCAAACCAGGCCGTGATGCATGCCCTGGCATTGGTTGAATAATCGGATGCAAAGAAGAGGTTGTAAGGTGTCCTTTTTGGGTCAGTCAAATGTGCTGAATAGGAACCTGACACATACGGGAGCCTGTCTTTGTTCGCTGAGGGTGAGAGGGCTTCGGTATCACCGGTCCCCCATCCCATTATTGCAACACATTTGATTCTTTTCAGGAGCCTGTACTTTGTTATTGCCTCCGGAATGCGGTAACCGTAGTCAAACCAGGTGTACTTGATCCCTTTGCCGTTAACACCCCCCTGTTCATTGATGTATTTGAATGCCTCTGTCATGCCCAGGGCATAATCTTTGCCAACGTCCGAGGTAGCACCGGTGGTGTCCATGAGACCGCCGACTACAATCATCTCGGCCTTTGCAATTGTGGAAACCCCCACCAGGAAAACCGCTGCAAAATACAGTAAAAAAATCTTTGAGAGAATGCTCTTTCTCATATATTTCGTCCCCCTTACACTTCTAATAATCCTGACCCAAAGGACCAGGCTTTGGTTATCTCCAGAGGAGATTTGCATTGTTGGAGTTTTATTGCCTTATTGAAATTCCGAATATCAAATCTCAAATATCAAACAAATTCCAATGACCAAAATT
>DAOUXC010000063.1 GCA_030666795.1 Desulfobacteraceae bacterium | reverse complement strand
TCCTCCTCGGCGCAGGGGGGTTTTCCCTCCCCTGCCTTTTGAAGTGAATTCAAATGGTTCCATCCCCCCCTTCCCGTGATGCGGGATTGATGGACTTTTGGCGAATCCAGCAAAATTTCCAGTTTTTCCCCCGACCGCAGAAAGCAACGGCTTTAGCCGTGTATGAATGCGGTTATGGTCGGGATGTCGTACCACTAAGTCCCGCCGTTGGCGAAGCGAATCGGCGAGACCAGGTTGTTCTGCGGGCTTGCCCGTGGGGCTCCACAAATAAAAGGGATCTTTGAAAAAGATCTCGAAAGGACGTGATTAAAATGGACTGTACAAGCACAAAACCGGGTGTTGGTTGCTCTTTTATGAGCAAGACAGGCTGTCAATTTAATGGTGGAACCTGTCACGAAATCGTTGAGCAGTGTGAAGGCTGCATGAGGGCCAAGGAATTTCCCACCGGCAAGTATTGCCTCGTCTTCCCTGATCCCGCTGCCAAATGGCGTGTGGGGAACTGCAATATGGCCACACATCTGAAGGTAGAGGCCAAAAGCGGAAACGGGAAGGTCAATCCCCTGAAGGCTTCCAAGCGTATGGCCGCCTAATTTCCATTTTCAAATGGGAAACAGGTGAGTTAAGACCGGAGTGTCGCGGAACACAGACCGCGATTTTTACCGTAAGGGAGAGGTGTGTCTACCTTGTCAGATACATCAGGAATTCCCGGTTTCCTTTAGGGCCGAGAATAGGGGAGGGTATATGACCCTCCACATTCCAGCCGGAGTCTTTGAAAAACAACGCCAGATCATCTATAACCTCCCGGTGCAGGTCCGGGTCCCGGACCACGCCTCCCTTGCCCACTTTTCCCTTTCCTACCTCAAACTGGGGCTTGATCAGGGTGATGATAAAGGCGTGACCAAGGAGAAGATCGGACACGGGCGGGACAACTAATCTGAGGGAGATGAATGAGACATCAATGACCGCGGCGTTGATCGCTTCTTTTATGTCTCCGGGTTTAACGTGGCGGATGTTTGTCCTTTCCAGTATCTCAACTCTGGGGTCCTGCCGGAGTTTCCATGCGAATTGACCATAGCCTACATCGATCGCGATAACCTTGCGGGCCCCGTATTGGAGCAGGCAGTCCGTAAAACCTCCCGTGGAAGCTCCCACATCCAGTATGACCTTGTCTTTTATGTCCACCGGGAAGTGTTTGATGGCCGCCTCAAGCTTCAGGCCTCCCCTGCCCACATAGGGAGATGGCTTTTTTGTCAAAGAAACGGATGCGGAATCGGGAACAGTGTGCCCGGGCTTATCCACACGGGTCCCATCCACGTCTACCGCCCCCGCCATAATCAGGGCCTTTGCTTTTTCACGGCTTTTTGCCATGCCTCTTTGGACAAGGAGCTGATCCAACCGGATTTTTGTGCCTATCGGCACAGGTCTCTCGCCTCCTTCAGAATCCCGGAGGAATCAAGACCGTATTTTTCCCACAAAAGCGCGGCAGGGCCATGCTCCACGAATTTGTCCGGCAATCCGATCCTTTTTGTGCGGATATTTTCGATACCCATATCATTGAACATCTCGAGCACGGCCCCGCCGAGGCCTCCCTGTCTGATGTTTTCTTCCACGACCAGTACCCGACCGATTGACCCGGCACGTTCTCCTATTTGTCTGTCTAAGGGCTTGACAAAACGGCAGTTGACAACACAGACGGAGTATCCTTCCTTTTCGAGAAGAACAGCGGCCTCCAATGAGGGGTTTACTGTGTTCCCTAAGGCTAAAACAAGCAGGTCTTTACCCTGCCTGAGGATTTCCGATCCGCCTATGGGAAGGGTCTTATAGTCCTTATCCATTGGGACCCCGAGGCCCTTGCCCCTGGGATACCTGATTCCCACCGGTCCTGGGTGTTGTAAGGCCGTGTACAGCATGTGCCTCAACTCATTTTCATCCTTTGGCGCCATAAGGGTCATGTTCGGGAGGCTGCGAAGATAGGTTATGTCAAAATGCCCGTGATGGGTGGGACCGTCTGCTCCAACGAGTCCTCCGCGATCAATGGCAAAAACCACGGGCAGGTCGGGCAGGCACACGTCGTGGATGATCTGGTCATAGGCCCTCTGCAAAAAGGTGGAATAAATGGCAACCACCGGTCTGAAGCCCTCCGTCGCAAGACCCGCGGCAAAGGTTACCGCGTGTTGTTCCGCAATGCCCACGTCTAAGAATCTCTCCGGGTAAACCCCGGCAAACTCCGTCAATCCGGTCCCCTCGGGCATGGCCGCGGTAATTGCAAAGAGTTTTTTGTTTTCCCGGCCCAGCTCCACCATGGTCCTGCCGAATACTTCGGTATAAGACGGCGGGGGTTTTGGGCCGTTTTTAGGGGGCGCGCCCGTGGAGATTTCGAAAGAGCCTACACCGTGGTAGTGTGCCGGGTCCTTTTCCGCGGGGCCGTATCCCTTTCCCTTTACTGTAACGGCATGTATCAGGACCGGGCCTTCAAGGTGCTGCGTGTTTTTGAAGGTTTCAATGAGCCGGTCGATTCGGTGCCCTTTGATCGGTCCGATATATTTGAATCTGAGGGCCTCGAACAGCATTCCCTGGGTAAAAAAGGTGAGAAACGAGTCTTCCCATTTACGGGCCACGTTCAGGATATCCTCACCCACCCCCGGGATAGACTTCAAAAAGACCTCGATCTCCTTTTTAAAGTTTACAAAGCGCTTGCCCGTCATTTTGCGGCTCAGAAAAGAGGAAAAGGCCCCCACGTTGGGTGATATGGACATGGCATTATCGTTCAGGACCACGATAAGGTCTTTTTCCATATGCCCGGACTGATTGAGTCCTTCAAAGGCCATGCCCGCTGTCATGGACCCGTCCCCGATTACCGCGATAACCTTGCTCTTTTCTCCTTTGAGCGCCTTTGCGGTCGATATGCCCAGGCCCGCGGATATGGATGTGCTGCTGTGACCCGTATTAAACGTGTCAAAAGGGCTCTCCGCCTTTTTGGGGAATCCGCTGATGCCCCCGTATGTCCGCAAGGTATGAAACTGATCTCTCCGCCCGGTCAGCAGTTTGTGGGCATATGCCTGATGGCCCACGTCCCAGATAATCTTGTCTTTGGGCATATCAAATACGTAATGGAGGGCAATTGCCAGTTCCACGGCCCCCAGGCTGGGGGCCAGATGTCCTCCGGTCCTGGATACTGTCTCAATGATCTTTTGGCGGATTTCTTCTGCCAGACCCTCAAGTTCATGAAGGGAGAGGCCTTTGAGATCGGCCGGGCTGTCAATGCTATCCAACAGTTTTTTCTGTGAATTTGAGTTCATTTTTTTCTTTCAATAATATATCGAGCAATGTGACGCAAAGGATCTGCCTCTTTATTAAAGACTTCGAGCGCCTGGATGGCCGCTTCAACCAATTCTCCCTCGAGTTCTCTGGATTTTTCCAGACCGACAATCGCCGGAAAGGTGATTTTACCCTTTTGTTCATCCGCACCGGCTGTCTTCCCCAATACTTTGCTGTCACCTTCAATATCAAGGATATCATCTGAAATCTGAAAGGCCAGCCCTATATTCCGGCCATAGGATGTAATGGCCTCCATCTGCTCTTCATTACCCCCGGCCAACATGGCACCGGACGCGACAGAGGCGGTAATCAGGGCACCTGTCTTGTGTGTGTGTATGAATTCCACAAGGCACAAATCGGCTTTTTTACCTTCTGACTGGATGTCAACTGTCTGGCCACCTACCATGCCCCGGTATCCGGCGGCCCGGGAAATCAGGTCAATGACCTTGAGTATGACATCGGGCGCCACTCGTTCTCTTAATTCAGGCCCTGTCATCAGGCTGAATGCCTCGGTGAGCAGACCGTCGCCGGCCAGAAGGGCGACAGCTTCACCGAAGACCTTGTGACTGGTCGGTTTCCCCCTTCTCAAATCGTCGTCATCCATTAAAGGGAGGTCGTCGTGGATCAAGGAATAGGTATGTATCCATTCGAGGGCGCATGCCACGGAAAGGACATGGGTGCCGACTCCCCCCACGGCCTCGGCCCCGGCAATACAGAGGATGGGTCTCAGCCTCTTACCACCGGCAAAGAGGCTGTACTTCATGGCGCTTATCACATCGGACGCAGGGCCTTCCGGCTCAGGAAAACATGCCTTGAGTTCCCTGTCCACAAGTGCCTTTCTTTCTTCGAGATAGGCCTTTAACTCCAAAATATCCTCACCCCGCATCCTTTTCTTTCTCAATTTCAAAAGGAACTTGTGTATGTTTTTCGTCGCTTTCACGGACCAGGAGGGTGACCTTTTTCTCGGCCTCTTCCAGTTTATGGGAGCAGAATCGGGCGAGTTTCATCCCTTCTTCAAAGACCTTGAGCGAGTCTTCCAGGGGCAACTCGCCCCCTTCGAGACTTTCCACGATTTCTTCCAACCGCTCCATCGCCTTTTCAAATTTTTTCTCGGCCATGATCCCTCCGTGTACCCCAATGCGGGTAAAAAAAGACTCTATAATGATAAGTCCTTAGTGTCAAAATGAAATTGTATTATCCCTTCCCGTCATATTTCCTTATCCGGATTCACCACTTCCACACGACACTCCAATTGCCCATCTCCCAAAAGCACCTGAACCTGCTCTCCCTTTTCCACACCTTCTGTATTTCTTACGACCGTCTTTTCCGGAAGTTTCCGGGTAATACTGTATCCCCGTTTCAGAATTGACAGGGGGCTCAGGTCCTCGATCCTTTTATTGAGGAGGGAAAGGGCCATATTCCTGTCCGCAAGGCTTCCGTTCATGGCCCGGCCAAGGGATGTCTTCTGAAAATCGAGACGCTGTCTCAGCGAGGTCATAATGTTTGCGGGAGAGTGCAGGGTTAAGGCCCGGGCCTCCGTGTTAACCCTTTTCCGGGCGTCACGAAGAGACAGCTCCATTATCCTGACGAGCCTGGAATGGATTCCATCGAGTCGCATCCATGTATCGGCAAGGCGTTTTCCGGGGTCCTTAAGGCCCTTTGAAACATGAGCCAGTTCCTGTTTCTGATCCTTTATAATGAGCCTGATTAAAGATATTAGCCGCTTTTTCAGCTCCACCAGACGGGTTATCAGAGCTTCCTTTTCAACAACTAAGAGCTCGGCGGCCGCAGAGGGTGTGGGTGCCCTGAGATCGGCGGCCAGATCCGAGATCGTCAGGTCAATCTCATGGCCCACCGCGGAGACTACCGGTATTCGGGAACGCCTTATGGCCAGGGCCAATTCCTCCCTGTTAAAGGCCCAAAGGTCTTCAAGGGAACCCCCTCCGCGTGTAAGGACGATGACATCCGTCTTTAGCTCACGATTGACAAGTTCCAGGGCATCCACCATGTCCTGTGTGGCTTCCTCGCCCTGGACCCTGACCGGGACAATGACTATTTCTATATTTGCAAAACGTCGGCGTATGACCTTTAGAAAGTCCTGAATGGCCGCGCCCGTGGGAGAAGTTATAACCGCCACACGTTGAGGGAGAAAAGGGAGAGGCTTTTTGATGTCCTGATCGAAAATACCCTGGGCCGCCAATTTTTTCTTGAGCTGTTCAAAGGCTAAGGCCAGGGCGCCCACGCCCATAGGTTCCAGGTAGTCGAGAACAATCTGGTATTCCCCGCGGGGCGCATAAACTCCGATCCTACCCTGGACAATCACCTTCATGCCGTTTTCAGGGAGGAATTTCAGGTACCGGGCCTGCATCCGGAACATGACCGCCCTGATCTGCGCCTTTTCGTCCTTGAGAACCATGTAATAGTGGCCCGAGGCGGGAGAGCTGAAATTGGAGATTTCACCCTCTACCCAGACAAAGTCAAAACGGTCCTCAATGAGGTCCTGAAGCTCCCTGGTAAGGTCCGTGACGCTGTAGATTTTAGGGTTCTGGTTGTCCTGTAACAAGGCTAAAAAATTCTCCTCGGAGGCTGTCGGAAAACCCGCGTCTCCCCGCCGAAACGGGATTTCGCACGGCTCAAGCCGCGTTGCGCTCATCCTCGCCCTGTTGAATTCTCGCTTCGCGAGACGGCGTAGCCGATTCAACAGAAAAAGTCACCGCGACGTACGGATAATCGGCGCAGGGCACAGGGCCAAAGGCGCACGGAAAGTATCATCGAATCCATCGGCTTGGGCAGTTGCTTTTCCTTGTGCCCTGTGCCCTGCGCCTTGCGCCGGTCTCTTTTTCATCTGCACATTTTCCAACAGCCTCTAAAATTCCAGTATTCCGACAGGCTCCTGATATTTGAATTAATTTAGAACAATATGAAAACATAGACAAGACCATTTTGCCATCTCAGGCGGCGCCGGGATAAATTCCCTTGACCCTCACTTGCCATTTACCCTATATTTCTCTATTATCCGAAAGAAAACGCGTCAGGCATAACACCAATAAATATATTATTCACACTAAGGAACGGAGGTTTATTATGACCGATTTTTTGGAAGACGGAACAAAAAACCCACTCAAGATTCAGGACAATACGTTTCGTGACGGCCACCAGTCAACTCTGGCCACGAGGATGAGGACCGAGGACATGCTCCCCATTGCCGAAAAAATGGACGAGGTGGGCTTCTGGGCCATGGAAGTGTGGGGAGGGGCGACCTTTGATACCATGCACCGTTTTTTGGGAGAAGACCCCTTTGACAGAATAAGAACCCTGAAAAAATATATCAAAAAGACGCCTTTTTCCATGCTGCTGAGGGGTCAGAACCTGGTTGGATATCGCAATTACGCGGATGACGTGGCTAAATTATTCGTGGACAAGTCATGTGAAGCAGGGATGGACGTGTTTCGCGTTTTTGATGCCCTGAACGATTTTCGCAATTTCGAGACGGTTGTCGAAAGGATCAAGGCAAACGGCAAGCACTTTCAGGGAACCATCTGCTACTCCCTGACCGAAAGACAGATGGGCGGTGATGTATTCAACCTGGAATACTATCTCACCAAGGGCAAGGAAATCCAGGACATGGGCGCGGACTCGCTTTGTCTCAAGGATATGGCCGGTATCATGGCACCCTTTGATATCGCGAGGATCGTCACGGAACTCAAAAAAACAATCACGATTCCCATTCACCTGCATACCCACTATACCAGCGGTATGGCCTCCATGGTCTATTTGGAGGCCATCAAGGCGGGCGTGGATATCGTCGACACCTGCTTAGCACCTTTCGCGTTGAGGACCTCACAGCCGGCGATTGAGCCCATTGTGGCCACGCTTATGGGAACTACACGGGATACGGGATTCAGACTGTTGCCACTCCTGGAATTGGGCGATTATATGGAGACCGTTGCACCAAAATACCGGGATTATCTGGCCACGAACAAGATGTCTGTCATAGATACGGGGGTTTTGGCCCACCAGGTGCCCGGCGGTATGATCTCCAATCTGGTCAGCCAGCTCAAAGAGGCCAAGGCCCTTGACCGGCTGGCAGAGGTTTATGCGGACGTCGCTGTTACGCGCAAGGAGTTGGGGGCCCCGCCCCTGGTTACGCCCACTTCTCAGATCGTTGGGGTCCAGGCAGTGTTAAATGTCCTTTTCGGGAGATATAAGATGGTGACAAACGAGGTCAAGGATCTCGTTTACGGGCTTTACGGCAAGACCCCCACACAGGTAGATCCCGAGGTCCAGAAAAAGGTCTTGAAGGGTTACAAGAGGGGTGAGACGCCGGTGACGGACCGTGCGGCCGACTTCCTTGAACCGGAACTTGAAGAGGACAGAAAAAAGATAGGAGATTTGGCCAAGGATGATTTTGACCTTTTGATCTATGCGATATATCCCACAACCGGGGAGCAGTTTCTTAAGTGGAAATACGGTCTGGAAGAAAGGCCTGCCGCGATTGCGCCCAAGACACTGGAAGATATCCGCAAAGAGGATGAGGCCATGGCCGCGGCCATAGAGCAGGTGTGCAAGACCGCGTGATCGGATTCAGGGTCATTCGTTTAATTCAAAAGGCGGGTTTTAGACCCGCCTTTTAAGTAGGGGCGGCGTATACTTGTTGAAAACCACAGCTTTTTTGAGCAGTTGAAATAACCCGAAAATAGGAAGACACTAATGCGAGGATGGGGTCCTTTCCAGGCGAGATCTCAAAGCCCATTAGCTGCAATTTTTGGCAGTGGCCGAATTTTCAGGGTTCATTCCAACTCACGGCTTGAGGTCTAAGGCGCATTTTCGCAGAACCTTGAAAATCGGCCACGTTCATACTCCAGGTTTAGATCTTGCCTGGAAAGGACCCTGTCCTCGCATAGATCAAGATATTAAAACACAAACAAAGAGAGCAAAATTTGTTTATAACCTTTGAAGGCATAGAGGGGTGTGGTAAGACCACCCAGATCAAACGTCTTGCCGATCATTTAGGCGAGTTTTCCATACCCTTTGTCCTTACACTGGAACCCGGGGGGACAAGGGTGGGGCAGGATATCAGGAGGATCCTCCTGGATTCCCGGAATCAGGCCCTGTCCGATCTGGCCGAACTCCTGCTCTATGAGGCGGACAGGGCGCAACATGTCGAAGAGGTTGTCAGACCCGCCCTGGATGGGGAAAAATGGGTCTTGTGTGATCGTTTTTTTGATGCAACGACGGTTTACCAGGGTTATGTCCGAGGTCAGGACATGGCGTTGATAAAGACCTTGAATGAGAAAGCGTCCCTCGATATATGGCCTGATATTACTTTTGTCCTCGATTGTCCTGTGGAGACCGGTCTTTTTAGGGCTCGAAAGCGGGAATCCGGCCGGGGGGGTCACCCTGAAGAGGGACAGGACAGGTTTGAAAGGGAGGAAAAGGCTTTTCATGAAGCGGTGCGCAAAGGATATCTCTCCCTGGCTAAGGCGGACCGTAAAAGATTTGTGGTGGTTGATGCCATGCTTGCGGAGGATGAATTGGAAGAAGTGATATTCGAACACATCCGGCCGTATATCCAAAAATAGAGGTTAATCTCTTTGTTGTCGTTTTCCCGAATAATAGGGCAGGAAAAGGCCAAACGTTTTTTAAAACAGGTGATGGCCAGGGAAAAAATTCCCCACGCGTATCTGTTTACGGGGATTGCCGGAGTCGGAAAGACCAGCATGGCCAGAGCCTTGGCCATGGCCTTGAATTGCGATTTATCGGTTAATGGGGACAGTTGCGGCAATTGCCCCGCGTGCCGTAAGATGATGAGCGGAAATTTTCCGGACTTTATTTCCGTTACCCGCAGACCTGACAAAAAGAATATCCTGATCGACCAGGTGAAAGATCTTAATCATAAACTCAGGTTTGCTCCGGTAGCGGGCAGATACCGGGTGTGTCTTATTCAGCAGGCCGAAATAATGACTGTGGCAGCGGCTAATTCCTTTTTGAAAACCCTTGAGGAACCGCCACCCGGAAATATCCTGATACTTAATGCCGTGGATCCCCGGGACCTTTTGCCGACCATTGTGTCAAGGTGCCAGAGGGTCTCCTTCAGTCCGCTGCCTTTTAAGGACATTGCTGATTGGCTTGTCAAGGAGAGGAATGTAGACAAGGAAACCGCGGAGGTCCTTGCCAGGGTCTCAGACGGAAGCCCGGGTCGAGCCCTTAATATGTGTGAGGGGAATTTTTTGGAAAAGCGGCAGGAATGGCTCTTAAGTCTTGTGAACCTGCCCGGTCTGTCCAAGGAGAAGGCCATTCATATGGCCTTCGAATATGCGGAAAAGGATAAGAAAAAGGATAATGAAAA
The DNA here is from genome assembly GCA_030666795.1 of Desulfobacteraceae bacterium. Lineage (GTDB taxonomy): Bacteria > Desulfobacterota > DSM-4660 > Desulfatiglandales > Desulfatiglandaceae > JAIOSR01. The sequence continues at coordinate 3,285 of DAOUXC010000063.1, read as the reverse complement.
ATCGGGGAGTAATCAGACAGGTGTGCCTGCCATGCTGGCGGTGTGGGAGAGCTGGTACCGGGACCTGCTTGTCGTGAGGGCGGGGGGCTCGGCCCACTTGCTTATCAATGCGGATTTTTCTCAGAAGTTGAAAAAAATTGCGGAAAAATTTATAATAAAAAGACTCATTGACAGTGTTTTGGCCATAGACCAGGCTCAACAGGACCTGAGAAGATACCGGAACAAAAAACTGGTGATGGAGCACACGGTGCTGAGGCTTAAAAACTTAGCCGATGCGCATGGTCAAAGATAATGGCACTGCTTTGCAGTTTTGTGTCTAAAAATACAAATTCCAAATTCGATGTTCGATGTTGAGCGTTCGATGTTCGACGTTCATCTTTAACGCAAACCCCTCTTGGGATAACCAGAGGCTGGTCCTCAGGGCCAGAATTTTTACAACCCGCAACTCACAACAGGGTTTATCATGAACAAGATTGTCGGTATTCAATTTAAGGACCATGGCAAGGTATATGACTTTGAGTCCGGGCACTTTGTTCTGAAAAAGGGGGACAAGGTGATGGTGATAACCAAAGAGGGCCCCTCCATTGGCTGTGTTTCCACTGAGCCTCAAAGCAGGGCGGGGAACATGCCGGAAAGGCCTCTGAAAAAGATTTTCCGCCTGGCTACGGGAGATGAAATTGCGAGGTTTGACAGAAATTGTGAACTTGAGCGAACGGTTTATGATTATTGTTACCAGAAGATAAAAAAAAGATCCCTGCCCATGTGTCTGGTGTCCGCGGAGAGGCGTTTTGACGGCAGCAAAATCATAGTCTATTTTACGGCGGACGGAAGGGTCGACTTCAGGGAACTGGTTAAAGACCTGGTGGGAAAATTCCGGACCAGAATTGAGATGAGACAGATCGGCGTGCGGCACCAGTCCAAGATGGTAGGGGGTCTCGGGACTTGTGGCCGTCCCCTGTGCTGCGCCGCGTTTTTGAATAGCTTTTCGCCGGTAACAATAAAGATGGCCAAGGAACAGAACATCTCGCTGAACCCCAGCAAGATATCCGGAATGTGCGGCAGACTCATGTGCTGCCTTACCTTTGAACATGAAATCTACGAGAAAATGAAAAAGGACCTCCCTAAGGTAGGGAAAAAGGTTATGACGGGTAAGGGTGAAGGCAAGGTTATCCGTCAGAATGTCCTGAAGGAGACATTGAACGTGAGACTCGAATCCGGGGAGGAGTTCGAAGTAAAAGTCCGGGACATCGTCCGGGATCGCCTTTTTAGAAAAAGTCAGAAGAAAAGGAAACATTAAAAAAAGTTGCAAAGCGATTTTTTAAGAGGTTATCAGAAATTGAACAGTCAATTCTACGTAACAACACCCATATATTATGTGAATGCCGAGCCACATATAGGTCATGCCTATTCGACCATTGTGGCGGACGTATTGACCCGGTTTTATTCGCTTGCCGGTCTTGAGACATTCTTCCTTACAGGTACTGATGAACATGGAGACAAGATAGTTTCCGCGGCCGAGACATCCGGTCAGACGCCAAAGGAATATGTTGACAGGATAAGCGGCCTGTTCAGGACCCTCTGGCCCAAATTGAATATCTCCAATGATTATTTTGTCCGCACCACGGATACCGGGCATCAGGACACGGTCAGGTTTATCCTGAACCGGGTCAATGAGAATGGTGATATCTACTTCAGCGAGTATGAAGGTCTCTATTGCTTTGGTTGCGAACGGTTTTATACGGAACGGGAATTGGTGGACGGCAAGTGTCCGGATCACCAGACCGAGCCCGAGGTTATCAAAGAGTCCAATTATTTTTTCCGAATGAGCAAATACCAGGACTGGCTTATTGATCATATCCGCCAGAATCCCGGTTTTATAAGGCCGGAAAGGTACAAAAACGAGGTGCTCTCCTTTCTGAAGGAGCCCCTGGAAGACCTGTGTATTTCCAGACCGAAGTCGCGCCTCACATGGGGAATCACTCTTCCTTTTGATGAAAATTTCGTTACCTATGTCTGGTTTGATGCCCTCATTAACTACGTTTCAGCCATGGGCTATCCGGATGGCGAGGGATTCAAACACTTCTGGCCCTCTGCCCAGCACATAATCGCCAAAGATATCCTGAAACCCCATGGTATCTACTGGCCCTGTATGCTCAAGTCGGCGGGCATTGAACCTTATCAGCATCTTAATGTCCACGGGTACTGGAACGTGAACGAGGGAAAGATGTCCAAGAGCATAGGCAATGTGGTTAGACCCCTGGACCTGGTTGACATCTACGGTCTTGACGCGTTCAGGTATTTTTTGATGCGCGACATGGTCTTCGGGCTTGATTCCGAGTTCAGTGAACAGGGCCTGGTAGGGAGAATAAACGCGGACCTGGCAAATGATCTTGGAAACCTGGTCAGCAGAAGCCTGACAATGGTTCACAAGTATTTTAAGGGGGAGCTGCCCGAGCCTGGTCCCTCGGAGGTGGCGGATGAGGAATTGAGAGCGGCGACCCTTGAACTGGTTGACAGATATGAAGAATTAATGAAGGGGTTGGGCTTTCACAAGGCCCTCATGGCCATATGGGAAGTGATCGGTAAGCTCAACAAATATATAGACACCATGGAGCCCTGGGTGCTGGCCAAATCGGATAGGGAGCGATTAGGGACGGTCCTGTTTCATATTATTGAACCGCTCAAGACCGTTGCAGCTCTGATATGGCCTTTTATGCCGGAATCCGCTGAAAAGATTCAGGGCCAATTGGGTCTTTCAAAAAAAGGAAGAGACTTTGTACTTGAAGACCTGCGTGTATGGGGAAAGGAAAGACCGGTAAGGGCCATGCAAAAGGCACCGGCCCTGTTCCCCCGCATTGAGCCCAAAAAACAGGAAGATCCGGCCAAGAAGGAGAAAAAGAAAGTGCCTGAAAAAGAGATTCCTTTGATTTCCTTTGACGAATTTCAAAAAATGGACCTCAGGATCGGAACCATTAGAAAAGCGGAGGCCATTCCCGGATCCAAAAAATTGATCAAGCTGACCGTGGACATTGGTGAAGAACGCACTGTTGTGGCAGGCCTGGTGGGTCATTACACGGAAGAGGATCTTGTGGACAAACAGGTGGTCCTGGTGACCAACCTGGAACCGGTCAAGCTCATGGGCGTGGAATCACACGGCATGGTCTTAGCCGCGGAAGACGAATCCGGCGTGCATGTCTTAGTGCCGGATGTTAAGACCGCCCCGGGCAGCAAAGTGAAATAGATTAGTTACTCAGGTTGTCAGGTTCACGGTTCACAGTTCAAGGT
>DAOUXC010000206.1 GCA_030666795.1 Desulfobacteraceae bacterium | reverse complement strand
TGACCCTTTCCACAAGCTCTAAAAGGTATCTCTGAATATCCTCTCCCTCTATGGTAGTGGTCAATTGCTTGGAAAGACCGCCCAACTGGGGCTCTTTTTCGACGATTACTACCTCGAAGCCCTGGTCGGCCAGGCCCAATGCCGCATTCATTCCGGCAACCCCACCACCTATAACCAGTGCGCGTTTGTTTATTTTGATCTTTTTTTCTGAAAGAGGTTTTAAAAGTGCTGCCCTGGCCACGGCCATCCTTACCAGGTCCTTGGCCTTGGTTGTTGCCGCCTCATGGTCGTCGCCGTGTACCCATGAGTCCTGGTCTCTGATATTGGCCATTTCAAAGAGATATTTGTTTAACCCGCATGCCTGAAGGGTCTCCTGGAAAAGCGGTTCATGGGTCCTGGGGGAGCACGAGGCCACAACGACTCGGTTCAGACGGTTTTCCTTGATGACCTCTTTTATCTTTTCCTGTGTATCCTGAGAACATGTGAACAGATTTTCATCTGCCAGGACCACATGAGGCAGGTTGGCCGCATATTCGGTTACTGCCGGGACATCAACAACTCCTGCGATATTGATGCCGCAATTACACACGAATACCCCTATCCTCAAATCCTCATCCGCAATGTCCAACTCATCGGGGATCTCCAGCGTTCGGGTATCCGTACCCCTTGCATCGGTCAAGGCCTTGCCCACAGCACACGCAGCTGCGCTGGCCTCTGTTACGGAACTGGGGATGTCTTTAGGCCCTTGAAAGATGCCACAGGCATATAACCCGGGTCTTGAGGTGTTGACCGGCGTAAAAGGATGGGTGGACGCAAAGTTGTATTTGTTCAGTGCCACTCCCAGTCGATCGGCAAGTTCAACCGTTTCATTGTTGATCTGCAGCCCCACCGAGAGGACCACCATGTCAAAAACTTCTTCCCGGATTTTGCCCTCTTCATCACAATACCCTATCATGAGGCTGTCCGAATCGGGAATAGGGTCTATTGTATGGACCCTGGAACGCACAAATCTCACGCCATGATCATTTTCGGCCCTGTTATAGTACTTTTCATAGTCTTTTCCGAATGTACGCATATCCATAAAAAATATGGCCGTATCCAGGGGTTCCTGACTGTGGTCTTTGGCAATGACTGCCTCCTTGATGGCATACATGCAACACATGGAAGAACAATACCCGTTACCGCATCGGTTGTTGTCCCTTGATCCCACGCATTGCAGCCAGGCGATTTTTTTTGGTTCTTTATTGTCCGAAGGTCTCGTAAGGTGCCCAAAGGTCGGTCCGGTTGCGCTGAGGATACGTTCAAATTCCAGGCTTGTCAGGATATTGGGGTGACTTTTGTGATGATATATGTCCTCGTAAGGTTCAGGGTCGAAGGCGTCGGTACCCGGGCATAGGATGACGGAACCGACTTCAATCTCCCGTTGCACTGCTTTTTGATCATGATCAACCGCTCCAGCCAGGCAGGCCTTGACGCACTGATAACACTCGGAACAGATGCCGCAATTGAGACAACGCTCTACCTCCGCTTTCGTCTCCTCCTCGCTGAATCCAAGGGCGATTTCATCAAAATTGTTCTTACGTTCCTTGACAGGCCGTATCTTCATGGAGATCCTCGGAATACAAGGCTCTTCCTCTATGGCCGGCTTTTCATAACTCCAGTCCTTTTCCCTTCCCTCTTTAAGATCAATACCGTTCAGGTACCGGTCAATGCTTCGTGCGGCCTCTTTACCACATTCGACCGCTTCCACAACACTCTTAGGCCCGTACAATACATCACCCCCCGCAAACACGCCATCAATAGGTGTCTCCAGGGTAAGAGGGTCTGCCTCAAGACCTCCCCGGGGAGTAACTGAAACACCTTCCGAATCTGAAAAGGAAAGGTCTGCGGCCTGGCCAATGGCCACGATAATCGTATCGGCATCCATGGAGGAGAGATCATTTTCGTCGTATTGAGGATTGAACGCGCCTTTTTCATCAAATACCGCAGTGCAACACTTGAACTCGATTCCTGTCAGTTTTCCTTTCTTGGCAAGGAATCTCTTGGGGCCAAGGCTGTTTATGATGCGTACACCCTCATCGAGCGCATCCTCGATTTCGTATTCCCACGCGGGCATTTCTTCACGTTTTTCGAGACACACTAAGGTGACGTCCTGCGCACCCTTTCGCAACGCGGTCAGGGCCACGTCAATGGCCACGTTTCCGCCGCCGATTACAATGACTTTGTTACTTACGGACACCGGTTCACCAAGGGCAGATTGCCTGAGGAAATCAACGCCCTTCAGGACCCCCGGCAGGTCCTCTCCCTCAACATTGAGACCCCGGCTCAGGTGAAGACCTGTTGCAAGGAAAACGGCCCCGTAGCCTTCTTTTTTGAGTCCTTCGAGAGTGATATCCTCCCCAAATGCCACACCCGTGCGGATTTCAACCCCCATCTCTTCAATAATTTTTATTTCTGCCGCCAGGACATCCCGTGGCAGACGATAGGCAGGGATGCCCACGGCCATCATCCCGCCGGCTACGGGAAGTTTTTCAAAGACAGTGACTCTGTAACCTTTCCACGCCAGAAAATAGGCGGCAGAAAGGCCAGCGGGACCTGATCCGATAATTGCTATCCTTTCTTCCCTCTCTGTTTCTATATCAGGTAAATATGGGCTTTCGCCCGAGAGATCAAAATCACCCAGGAAGCGGTGGAGATATTGGATAGCTAAGGGTTGTTCCAGATCTCCCCTGGTGCAGACACCTTCACAGGGATGATGACAGACCCGCCCGCATATGGAAGGGAAGGGGTGGGCTTCCTTGAAAAGTTCTAGTGCTTCCCTGTATTTTCCCTCTCTCATCAAGGCAATGTAGCCCTGAATACTGACGTGGGCAGGGCAGGTGGCCTTACAGGGAGCCGTACCTTTTTTGGTAATTGCAAAACCGCCGGGGATGGCCTGGGGATACCGTTTGTATATAGCCTTTCTGGTGGATAGGGCCTCATCGTATTCGTTTTTTAATTCTATCGGGCATACCTCTGTACATTCCCCGCAGCTTGTGCATTTAGAAAGATCTATATAACGGGGATGTTGTACGATTCGGGCCTTGAAATGGCCTTCTTCCCCCTGGAGTTCGCGGAGTTCCGCTGTTGTAAGAAGTTCTATGTTCAGGTGCCGGCCGACCTCGACCAGTTTAGGTGAGATCACTCACATTGCACAGTCATTGGTGGGGAATGTCTTGTCCAGTTGAGACATAAGTCCGCCTATGGCAGATGATTTCTCAACGAGATAAACATAATAACCGGAGTTGGCCAGATCCAGGGCAGACTGCATTCCGGCAATACCGCTACCCACGATCATTACTGATCCTGATAATTGACTGGGATTATTATCTGTCATTGTCTGTTCCTTTTCTTATTTATATTTTTGCAGCATCCAGAACCTGCGGGAGCTTATCCTCCCAACCCACGGTTGAAATCATAACGCCTGCCATACCTATTTCCTTAAAATGATTAATGAGTTCAGCTGAAATATTGATACATTGTTTTAATTTATCCGGGGCCTTTTGAATGTCCCTGATCATTTCTTTGGGGATGGATATGTTTTTGATGTTACGGTCGATATATCTGGCCATGCCAGCCGATTTCAAGAGCATTACAGTAGGGATAACAGCGACCTTCGCTGTATCTATCCGTTTAATAAACTGCTGAAAGCGGTGAAGATCAAAAACAGGGGATGTAACGACGAACCGAACACCAAGTTCTGTCATCTTTTGCAGGTTTTCTATCTCTATATCGAGAGCCCCTCCAATCGCCCCCGCATTGATGATTGACCCGATGCAAAAGTCTGTAGCGCCTTTGAGTTCTATCCCGACCATATCCTTGCCTGTTTGAAATTTTTGAAGGGTTTCAAGGAGTTGTTCCATGTCCAAATCATATACATCTCTTGCCTGGGGATGATCCCCGTACCTTATGTCCTCTCCGGGAACGGCAATGATATTGGATATGCCTAATGCCCATGCAGAAAGAATATCCGCCTGAAGGGCAAGGCGGTTTCTATCCCTGCAGCAAATCTGAAAGACGGTGGGAATACCGTGCAACTGCAGAAATGCGCACCCGCCCAATGAACTTGCCTTCATCACGGCATTGGCCATTTCAGGTATTACCAGGGCGTCAAGACGGCCTTTGATCCGATTTGCGTTTTCCAGGAGTTGAGAGAAATCGGCCCCTTTCGGCGGTTCGAATTCTCCTAATACGACAAATTCACCTGATTTAATTTTTTTACATAAAAGCATTGCATGATCCTCCAGACTAATGGGTCGGCTTGTTTATCGCGTTAATGATGGCCATTTTAAGATCCTGAGGGCCGAAAGACCTTATATGATAAAAGAATATCCTTTGCTTTCGGACTTTGCTTTCGAATTCAGGGGTATTGGTCTCGGCACAGAGGATAATATTCAAGTCTTCCTCTATTCCCTTTATTACGGATATGAATTGGCAGTCTTCTTCCAAAAGGGCGGCATCAAGTACCAGGACGTCGACCCTCTGTTGCTGAAGTGTCAGCATTGTCTCTTTTAGGGTTTTGACCTTGATCGTGCCGAAGTCCATATCATCCAAAAAGGTGTGGAGTTCAGATGAAAGGATTTCAGTGGGTTCGGCAATAAGAACGGTTTTGTTATTACCCATAATTAATCCCGGAACTTTGTCCTGCCTGGAAATAACGTGTATTCACACAAAAGCCCCATTTAAATCAATACAGGCCTAGTCATTCATCGGCATGCATAAAAAGCCAAGACTTCTCCATGTACAGATTTAATATATAGCAATCTTCATACCTGTTTTCGTAAACATTAATATACAATAAAATTAGATAGTTAAACAGATAAGCAAAATACTCAAAACAGGCTGATGGGGCATTTTGTAACGAAAGAGTAAGGTAAAACCATGCAAGTGCCTGTTAAAACGAAAAAAATGATAAAAAAGGAAAAAATGTAACAGATGATACCTAATTACCCGTTTTTATGCATGATCGATTCGATTGCTCAGAGGTGTTGTCCTGCTAATGTCTTGAGATAAGGGAAACGAGATATTTTGATGGGAGCCTATCGGAACAATGGAACTTTAGTGGCTGTTGGAAAATGTGTAGATGCAAAAAAAAGAACGGCAAAAGGCTCATGGCACAGGGCGCAAGGAACAACAAGTGCTTAAGCTGATGTAAGCGATTGTCCTTTCCGTGCGCCTTTGGCCCTGCGCCTTGCGCCGATTACACATACGTCGCCGTGACGAAGGGTGAGCGCAACGCGGCTTGAGCCGTGCGGAATCCCGGTTCAGCGGGGAGATGCGGGTTTTCCGACAGCCCCACGAGAAATCAATTAATAAAGACCATATTTCTTTATTTTCATGCCTAATGTCTTGCGATTTATGCCCAAGATATCTGCGGCCTCTTTCTTTTTTCCTTTTGTTCTTCGCAGTACAAACCGAATATATCTTTTTTCCAACTCCTGAAGGCTAAAGAGTTCCTCGGAGAACATCTGGAAATCTCCTTCTCTCTGGGAAATAAAAGAGGGCAGGTCCCTGGTGCGTATTATATCCGTGTCTTCGAGAATCAGTATCCTCTCTATTATGTGTTCGAGCTCTCTCACATTCCCTGGCCAGGCATGTTCTTTCAGGAGTTCCATGGCCTCGGGGGAGACTTCAGGCATATTTCTCTTTATTTTCTTACTGAATTTCTCCAGGAAATGATGGACAAGGATTGGAATGTCCTCTTTCCTTCTTCTAAGCGGCGGAACGCGAATAGGAACAACGCTTAAACGGTAATAGAGGTCTTCCCTGAAGTCACCTGACCGAACGGATTCTTCAAGATTAATATTGGAGGCGGATATTATTCTTATATCCAGCTTGATTTTTTTCTGATCCCCCACCTTTCTGAACTCCCTTTCCTGGATGACTCGAAGAAGTTTGGCCTGGATATTCAGCGACAGGTTTGAGATTTCGTCAAAAAAGAACGTGCCGTGATTGGCCAGTTCAAAAAAACCGTGCTTTGTCTGATTTGCCCCTGTGAAAGAACCCTTCACATGACCGAAAAGTTCACTTTCAAGCAATGTCTCTACCAGAGATGAACAATCTACCGCTACAAATTCCTGGTTATTTCTATCACTGTTCTCATGGATGGCGCGGGCCACCAGTTCCTTGCCTGTTCCGGATTCACCGGTTATTAGGACTGTACTGTCCGTAGGCGCAACCTTGACTATTTTTTCAAATATTTCTTTTATGGGCCGGCTCCGGCCTATTATAAGTTTCTTTTTTGAATCAAACCTCAGGCCGTTGCTTTCAATTATGGATTTGGGTGCGGGGGCGGAAGAAGAGGATATTTTTTTCAATGCTGCATCCAGATCATCGAGCCGGAACGGCTTAACGAGAAAGTCCAGTGCCCCGAGTTTAATACAGTGAACCGCCGTGTCAATAGTCGGGTAGCCTGTAATCATGATGACATCTGTTTCAGGATATTGAGAACGTATCTCTTTAAGGACATCTACGCCGTCGATATCCGGCATACGGATATCCAGGATAACCAGGTCAAAGGCATGGCTACCTAAAAGAACCAGGGCTTCCCTGCCATTGGCGGCCAATTTAGTGGTCATTCCCCTGTTGTGAAGGGCCTTGTTGATACCGTTTCTTACAACGGCCTCATCGTCGACTACCAGAACGTGGCGAGTTTTATTTGAACTGTTCATATCTAGTAACAAAAGAGTGTGAAATGTTAAGCGATATAGTAATTGGGCACTGAAAACTTGGTCTCAGGTTCAGGTCAGAGGGCAAAGGCTCTGCCGCACCGGATAGGACCTGTATAGTGATCTAAAGTGAACTAAAGTGCCTAAATTGATCTAAAATTA
>DAOUXC010000186.1 GCA_030666795.1 Desulfobacteraceae bacterium | reverse complement strand
CTCTGCCCCGCCATTTTCATCCATCTTGAACCATTTTTTACCCTGGGGGATGTAATATTTTGCCGAGGCCTTGTAATCGGTATCAATTTGTCGGGCGTTATATGGAAAGATCATTCGCACTTCGTCCTGAGAGCCTCGATAAAATACATATACAAAACACTTCTTTTCCAGTTCCAGATACATTTTTATTTGGTCGCCAGTTTTCAGCTCCGTATCCCGGGTAATGGCCACAAGCTCACGATCATTTTCCGGACCTACAATTGCGCCAAAGGCCCAGCGGAAGAAGACTCCTTTATCTTCCTTTTGCTCGGCATTTGCTTTCGGGCTCAAGGACAGTAACAGACAAAAGGCAACCAATAAAATTACCGGTGAAGAAAACTTATGGTATTTCATCGGAATATCCTCCTTAAGGATTTGTATAGGCGGTTACGGGTTCAAAAGTTCAAGGTTCAAGATTTCATTCTTGTCCCCGGACTGCATTTGGAATGAGTATTTACGGGAAAAGCGTCATCGTCGTCAGGCCTAATCCAAAACTTGGGACTAAATTAGCAATTACTTGGGGAAATGAGAATTTTTAACGAGTACTTCGAATCTTCAATGCCTTTCCTCGTCCTTAACCCTGAACGGTGAACCCTAAAACGGTGAACGGTTACCAATTTGTTCCTATTTTACATTTTTCTGTCTGCACTTGTCGACAAAAATCGAAAGGGGACGGTAAGGGGCCAGAAGCCCGGGCCATGCCTTGACCCAGCAGCAATTGTGATCAAATTGCTGAATTTCCACCAGCCTTGTCCCGAAGGGATCACCCATTCCGTCCACGAATGATCGCACGACAAATGGTGGGACAATTTCATCTTCGGAACCGACAAAATGGACCTGCGGACAGTCTCGAATTGATGCTGCTACATTCACGGGATTGAGTGAGTCATAAAGGGGTGTCACCTGGTGATGGCTTGTCCATTTGTCGTGGTCCAGATTCCCGGCCACCGTCATGACGCTGGCCACATCTTCGCGCCGGGACGCTAAAAGAATAGCCAGTGCCCCGCCACCCGAGTATCCGATCAAGTGAAGCCTGTCAGCCCTCAAAACCTTTTTAGCCTGCGTCAGTGCCATGTCCATGGCCTCAACCACAGGAAGGGAAAACCTGGCAATCGTCCAAAATCGAGATTCACATTTTCGCATGGATCTTGGTGAGGTATATTGGCAGGGCCTGCCAAGATAGAGCACCTTTGGCGCCGGGTCCATAACAGCGAGCCGAAAGGCCAGAGGGTCTTTGGGAGTTGGATCATCAGACGGGACTCGATGGCTGATCCAGGCCCGGCCGTCACCTTCCATGTAAACGACAAGGTCTTTACCGGGTCCGTCTTTTGCGTAGCCCTTAAGAACGAAAGCTTCACCATCAAAGGATAGTGCTTTCCATCCGCGCGTCTTTGCGATTGAGGCGGCCACCTCACGACCGTCAACTAAAAAGGCGGGCAGGCTGCATCCACTGAATGCAAGGGCACTCAAAAAAAAGAAGAGGGTCCGGATCAGTGTCCGGGCCCTCAACAAGACATAAAAAATAGATGGGTTAATCAAAATGAAAAACTGATATTTATCAGAACACTGGTATTATCCACATCATCACGGCCCATGGATGTGGATACTTCCGCGCCTAAATTGACAGTGTCATTGGCAAACAGGTTTATCCCCGCGATGGCCTCGACCTCACTTTTGTCGTTTGAAGGTCGCCTTTGCCCGGCCAGAACCCTTGTCTTGGTCATGGTGCTGTCATAAATGTAGTAGGCCCCGACAAAGAGCTCGAATTTATTTATGAAATAGCCGACTTTACCGCCAATCTGGAATTCTCCGATCTTGGTGTCTTCGGATTGAACCCTGTTCCCATTGCTTTCAGTAAACCCGTCAGCGTCTTCTTTTGTATACATATAGCCGAACCTGGCATTGAAATTCCAGTTTCCCGTAAGATAATAATAATTCAGATTGCTGCTGACCATATAGCGGTCGGCGTCGTAACCCCCGGTGGCCTGCCCCAAAAAGGTCGGTCTTACGGTATCATAATCAAGAAAGCTGTAACTCAGTATCACGTCAATTGAAAGGTAATCGCAGATTTGAAAAGCGGCATACGGAGAGACAGTGAACGCGTTACTTTGTACCGTGCCGTTGTTGAATCTTGTATCAATATCCGTCGATTCATAACCCAGAGCAGCGCCCAAGAGCAGTCTTTTGTTTATCCTGTAATCATAGCCCATCATGCCGAGAAACAGACCGCCGTCATACTCGGTCGATATAAGAGTGTTATCCAGTGCCGAAGCGGATGCTGACACCCATAGACCATTGGAAGCGGCTTCACCGCCCGAGGAAAGACCTGTTATTGAATGACGGGAATCAGCGTCAAGGTCAGCGTTTACAGTAAAGACTTCCGTGGGCTCGCCGGACTCGAACAGCGCGGGCACGTATGCGGATTTAAAACCCTGGTTGGGCCCGGCCGCAACAGAAAACATTGCCGTCGGTCCCATTTTCCCGGAAATATTCTTGACGATCGTCTTATTTATCCCGATCGCACCGCCCCTAACAACCATCGGATTGCTCGCAGACAGGTTCAAATCATGTCCATAGGACGCCCACGCCTTGGGTGCGATGACAAAAAGGCAAAAGACGATAGCCGAGATCGCAAAAATCAATGCCCAATTTTTCTGATAACATCTTGATTCCATGGCACTTCTCCTTTGTTTAAGATTCAGTAAAATTATTAAAGGGAATTTGCTTAAATGTCAACTGAAATCTTGACCGGGTCTATGTCAGCATTTATACTGAAAAGAAGTTTTGCTATTCCCGAAATGACAACGGCATATAAGGAGGTTTTGATGAGATTTTCATATATTACAGCGGCCCTGATAATCGGCCTCTACCCACTTGTTTTCTCGGTTGAGACCCACGCCCGGTCACCCGTCGGCGTCATGCGGGCTCGGTCCAGGGCCGTGCAAAGGGCTGTTATGAAAAATATCGACATTTTAATCAGACCCAGGCTCACGGTGGCCAGGGGTGGGACCGGGCCTGTATCGGCCCTGACCCTCAGCCGGGATGAAAAATTTCTTATCACTGCCGTCGGGGATAATACGATCAGGCTCTGGGATATGGACATGGGACGGGAAGTCGCCAGGCTGTCCGGTCACAAAAGCCGGATCACGACCCTGGCTGTCAGTCCGGACGGACATTTGGTCGCTTCGGCAGATTCAGGGGGAAATATAAGGCTCTGGGACCTGAAGGAACTAAAATTATCACTTCAATTGGACAGTGCTCTAAAAAAGGTTCGCGACCTGACCTTTACACCCAAAGGAGACCAACTGGTTACGGGTTCTGCCGACGGAACGATCCGTTTATGGGACGTGGGAACAGGCGAGGAAATCTTTCATTTTGCAGCGCACAATGCCGGAATAAACTCTCTGTGTATCGGCGGAAATGGCGAATCTATTATCAGTGCGGAACAAAGCGGTAAAGTCAGCCTGCATGATTTGGCCACGGGTAGCCATATTATGGATTATGAAGGCAAAGCCGTGAATGTTCAATCTGTTGTTATGGGAATAAAGGGCAAGCTGATGGCAGGGGCAGGTTCAAAGGGGAATGTTTCTGTGTGGAATGCGGAAACAGGGAAACTGCTGTGGAAGCGGAAGGGCCACGACGGACCCGCCACGAGTGTGACAATCAACGAGGCTGCGGGCATCCTGGTATCCGGTGGCGCTGACGGACGCGTGTGGCTGTGGGACGTGGAAAAGGGACAGAAGCTAAAACCCCTTGGGGAACACAAGGGCACTGTCAATTTCGTACAACTGGACATGGAAGGCGCCTACGTCCTTACGGCCTCAGAAGACGGGATGACGCGTCTGTGGAACACGCTTTCCGGGAATCTTCTCGTATCTCTGATCTCCACAAAGACCGGATGGGCCATTGTTGACGCAAAGGGCCGCTTTGACGGCAATGAATCCTCGCTGAATGGCATCGAATGGCAGACTGACGATATTCAACTCCCCATTGAAAATTTTACCCAACAATATTATGAGCCGGCACTTCTTCCCCGTTTAAAGGAAGAACCTAAGAGTCTATCGAATGTCAGAGACATTCCCAAGGGCATCCATTTGCCGCCCGAGGTGAAGATCATTGCCCCTGATGAATCAAAAATTGCCACCAGGGGTATTGTCACTGTTGAAGTGACGGCCCGTGAGCAGGGGAAATGCGGTATTGACGAAGTCAGGCTGTATCGCAACGGAAAGCTTGTGGGCGAAAGCGAGGTTGTTGATACAAGGGAGGTTAAGGAAGATGACGGCTCGTTGTCAGTCATCAAAAGATACGACCTGAAATTGAGTCCCGGACAAAATCTCCTCGATGCCATAGCCATAAACGAGGAGCGCCTCGAAAGCGTGCCAACCTCGCTGAGATTAGGCGAGGGAGAGGCGGTTCATGATGTAAGTCTCCGGCTAATTACCATTGGGATAAACGAATACAAAAATCACAAACTGAATCTGCAGTATGCTGAAAATGACGCCGATTCAATTCGCGGTTTCTTCATTTCCGACCGACCCATGCCGTTCATTCCCAATCCGGCGACATACCTGAAGAACAACCAGGCCACCAAAAACGGCATACTGGACAATATCAGGTCTTTGCGACACGTGCCGCCGCAGGATATAGCACTAGTCTACATGGCGGGACACGGCGTCAGTATAGAAGACGAATGGTACTTTATACCCTTTGAACTGGAACGACCCAACATAGCCGCCAATATTATAGCAAAAGGTCTGTCCTCAAGAGAATTGAAACGCGAGATCGAGGCAATATCCGCGAACCGTGTCTTTCTCATTATAGATGCGTGCCATTCAGGCACGGCTATTTCACCGATTATGAAGTTTCGGGGCATGAAATCTCTGCGAATGCTGGCCAGGACTACCGGGGTCCATATTTTGGCTGCAACGGATCGCAATCAATTCTCTGTGGAGGTACATAAGCTGGGCCACGGCGTATTCACCTATTCTTTGCTGAACGCCCTGAAAGGGCTTGCGGACCAGGATCCCAGGGATCAAATCATATCGGTGAGGGAGACAATGCAATACGTGGAAGACCAGGTCCCGGTGCTGAGCAAGCGTTACGCCAATTATACGCAGTACCCCACTGCCCATTCCCGGGGCATTGATTTTGATCTCTCAAGATACAAGGCGGAATAAGTTAAGCCGGTTCCTTCGCTGCCGTTAATTTTCCGAAATCTTCTCCCGTGGGATTTTGAAACACCCTCAAGTCAAACTGGGGCACAACGGCTAAGATATGGTCGAAGATGTCGGCCTGTATGGCCTCGTAGTTGGCCCAGGCCGTGTCATTGGTGAATACATATATCTCAATGGGAAGCCCTGCCTGACCCGGGGGCAATTGCCGTACCAAGAATGTCATGTCCTGGTTTATCTGCTTATGATTTCTTAAATACGCCTTAATATAGGCCCTGAAAGTTCCGATATTGGTCATGCGCCGGCCATTGATCAGCACACTGGTATCAATATTTTCTTCCCTGTTATAATGGTCCAATTCTTCCAACTTGCGCATTACATAGTCCGCAATCAGATGGATCTTCCCGAATTGCTCGATCATCCGATCATCGCAGAATTTGATGCTCCCTATGTCGACATGGACCGCCCTCTTAATGCGTCTCCCCCCGCTCTGCTGCATTCCCCGCCAGTTTTTGAAGGTCACGTCAATGAGTCTGTGGGTGGGGATCACGGTAAAGGTCTTGTCCCAGTTCTGGATCTTTACCGTATGGAGGGCTATGTCAACCACGTCTCCGTCCGCCCCGAAGTTGGGCACTTCTATCCAGTCTCCGACACGCCCCAGATCGTTGGAAGTTATCTGAATGCTTGCCACGAACGAGAGGATCGTATCGCGGAAGATCAGAAGAATGACCGCTGTCATTGCCCCGAAACCGCTCAACAGCACCATTGGGGAACGGCCAAGGAGACTGCTGATGATAATAATTGCGCCAATCGCATAGACGATGAGTTTTGAGATCTGGATGTATCCCTTTACAGGCCGGCCCTTGGAGATATCCAGGGTGAGATATATATCGCTGAACGCGGTCAGGATCGCTCCTAAGGCCAATAACACGAACCAGGATATAATGGCGACCGAGACCTTGCGGATGACATCTTCGGCAAATGGAAATAGGTGGGCACACATATAAACAACAATGATGGGCGCGATATTCGATAATCGTCTCAGTACGGCCTTTTCCATCAAAATGTCATCGAATTTGGTTTTAGTACTCTGTATTAATTTTGACACGGCCTTCAGGAGATAGTGTTTCGTAATAAAATAGGAAATAAGACCGAGGATTATTACGACCACTGCCATTGCCGTCTGGGCCATGACCGGGTATTGTTCACATAGATTTCTAATAGTATTGAATGCCATTTTTGATAACCTGATAAAAAGTCGTGAGACGCCTTTTTACTCGGCGGGGAAGGGTCTCACCTCCCCTGCCCTCACCCTCCCGAAATGCCGGATTGACGGACATTTTTGAGCCCGTCACTTTTATTTTTCCTTATAAAACATCCGGGTTTTTGCTTGGATCGGTCAGTTGCCCAGGAGGCTGTCCGAGAATGGCTTCGTCGCAAGACCGAGCGAAAATTTCGAGGACAAGGCGACAAACCCAAAACGACCGGAGGCGTAGCATTAGTCTACATCGAGGGCGTTTTGGGTTTGCCAACGCAGATCCTCGATATTTACAGCCGGTCGTAGCAGAAGCCTATCCTCAGACAGCCTCCTAGTAATCCTTAGGCCTTTCCTTTACCTGAAACGGCGCATCAAATGCCTCGGTCAGGGCCTGCACGGCCCCGTCCAAATGCTGGCCTTCCACGACACAGGAGACACTGGAAATAGATGTGCTGATGGCTAAGGAACTGATTCCCACCGAGGCAATACAGGAGAACATCATTCCATGTGTACGAGGTTTTTCACGCAAGTGGGGCCCGAAGACCGTGATCACTGCCACGTCAGGGGTGTAAGAAACAACCTTGGCGTCAATAGTGGATTTTATCTCGTCCAACACGCCTAATGCGCGATCCAGGTCCTTATGGTCTATGATCAGGGAAAAATTACCACAGTCATCAAGGTCAAAGCTCTCCACCAATAGCTCGATGTTAATACCCTTTTCTCCCAATGCCTCCAATACGGTGCCTGCAACGCTGACATGATCCGGCACTGACATTATTTTAATCAGTGCCCGGCTGTCACTTTGCATGATTCCACCGATTTTAATCTTCTCCATGGACCACCCTCCTGGCGT
>DAOUXC010000089.1 GCA_030666795.1 Desulfobacteraceae bacterium | reverse complement strand
TCATTTTCACCCATCACCTCTTTAAAAATGGTAGCATCACCTTTGACCCTGCCTATGATATTCACGGCACTTGCGGGGATGATCTTCCCTTCGGTGCTCATGGGTGTCGGCCCGAAAAAAATGCAAAAGGCATGACCCCGGGGCCAGTAACCCAGATCACCCATCTCCACCACTTCCCGCGCGCTGTCATCCAAATCTGCTTCCACGGGAATGGCAAAATATATCTCATCACCCCAGGCATTGAAGGATGTCTTTAACGGCAGGACTTGGCCTATTTGTCTGGCCGTAGGTGTATCGTTCAATTCCGCCTCAAGGGCTACATGCCCGACCGTGATTCTAATGTCCATGTTTACCCTAACGTTGCATAAACAACACGTCTTAATATTATTCCATTATATTACAAGGTTTCCACACGTCTACACAGACATTTTAGGCCATCACTATTTGTGACTTCGAGCAAAGCCCTAAAAACCGCCGTTTTGTTTACCTTCGGTCTTCGCTACGCTACGCCCCGACAAGTCGGGAAAGCCGAGGGCACCGCATCTCCTTTGTTGCCAAGGGTTCGCAGTAAAGTACTGCGGCTTCACCCTTGGACGCCTCGGATATGCAGCACCCTCGACTTTTGCAACGTTAGGTTTTCAGAGCCTCCTTCCCTGTGTAAAGCCCTGTGAGTCTGTCCGAAAAATTAGCAAAGCTGTCATTTCGAGCGTAGCGAGAAATCTTATTGCATTGATAATACGTTTGGTTCAGATTTTTCCCTGCGGTCGAAATGACATGAAAACGTATTTTCGGACAGGCCCCTATAGACGTTATATATCAGCATCCCCCTGGAGTAGCTTGTACAAGATCTATTACCATGGATCGAATAGTGCTTAAGTCGCATGATATCGGATAGTTATTCAAGGAGCCTTTTCTGTTTTTGCCTTGACATCGATTTTTATCAGCCATATCCTCAAATAGCATATAAAGTAAGATTACCCGATAATATTTGATCCGTCAATTTATCCGCCTTCGCAGAAAACCACAGGCATGCCCGTGGATGAATGCAAAAAGAAATAATTTAATGGCTACGGCGTAATGTCACCTCAAAGATAAAGCGGATAACCGCGGCGTAGCCGGAGGCGAAGACGGGTATTTTAATGGGAACACGGGTTTACCCGTGGGGATCCATCAGGTCGAATAGCAAAGTTAATCAATGGTTCGCAACGCTCGACACGACGAATCCGCCCGCATGAGAATCTAACGTGTGCCTCTTATCCAGGCAGAACCGCGCGTCAGCTCGACATTAAAAATCATCCATAAGGGAGGGTGACATGATTGCATATTGCGGATTGAATTGTTCTAATTGTGATGCATATCTTGCAACTCAGGAAGACAATGATGGCAAGAGAGAAGAGACCGCTCAAAAATGGTCTGAACTGTATCAATCAGAAATCAATCCGGAACAAATCAACTGTGATGGATGCAAATCAGATGGGATGAAATTATTTCATTGTAATATGTGTGATATTCGGCAATGTTGTTTATCAAGGAATGTGGACAATTGTGCCGTTTGTGAAAACTATGGTTGTGATACTCTATCCGGGTTTATAAAAATGGCCCCAGAAGTTGGTACGGCGCTTGAAAAACTTCGATCTTAATAAGAGAAATGCGAACCCGCGGCGTTCTTCAAAAAAAAGGAAAGGTGATAATGGTGAATAGAATAAAATGTTTACTGTGTATTATTCTAATCCTGGCACTCAGTGGTTGTGTTGGTCAAATGATCGACGGTCATATGACTGGAACAGATACGGTAGCTATAGAAACAATCCCAAATGGAGCATCTCTTTATAAAGATGGAGAATATATTTGTGAAACTCCTTGTACAATCCCATTTCGCTACTCTGGAATATCCGCAGGGGAAAAGTATGATATTACCCTGTCAAAATCCGGATATAGTAGCACAACAATTCATTTTGAAAGGTCGATGCTATTTCGAAAATTTTATTCGGGTAATTACCAGTCAGGTTCCAAATATGGCCCGGGTAATACTTTCACATTCACGTATAGGCTTTCTCAAAAAGCAATATCAAAAACACCAACAAAGCGTGAAAAAACACCCCACGCAGCTACTCCCAGGCCTCCATTATTCTCCGGAAAATACTCTGTGCAGAATTGGGCCGTTATAATCGGTATATCCAAGTACCAGCACTCTAAAAGGAATGGTTTAACCAATCTTATTTTTGCTGATGATGACGCGAAAGCCTTTGCACGCTCCCTCCACAATGTGGGCTGGAGCGAAAGTCACATCAAACTCCTCATAAACGAACAAGCATCAAAAAGGAATATTGAAATAGCTCTTGAATCATGGCTATCAAAAGCAGGCCCAAATGACCAAGTAGTTCTATTTTGGGCAGGTCACGGTTTTCCTGACCCTGAAAATCCCGAAAAGGTCTATTTCGCAACGTATGATACCGACATATCTATTCCGGCTACTGGTTACCGCATGGACAGGGTAAGGTCCGCTTTGGAAGAAATAAAATCAAAGAATGTTATCCTTCTAGCTGACACGTGCCATGCCGGCAAACTCATTACCCGAGGGGAAAGGGGTTTATCCATTGTTCCCCAACTGGATAAAATGCAAAGAGAGAAAAAAATTCCGAAAGGTTGGATCTTCATGGTTGGAGCTGACACGGATCGACAAGCCATCGAGCATACATCATGGACAAATGGTGCTTTTACGCATTCCCTCATTAGAGGATTAAATGGCGAAGCGGACGGTTTTCAGAGTGCGGGCGCTCTAGACGGTATTGTGACAATGGGAGAATTAAAAGCATATATGAACACAGCAATGCCGGACGAAACGCAGAGAGTTTTAGGTGTGGCAAAGAGACCGGTAATTACAACCAGCACTGGTGACCCGGACATTTGGAATCTTACTTTACAGGTAGCACAATAAAGCAGACAGTTATTGCTCGACACGACAAACCCGCCTGTATAAGAATCTATTGCGCCCATTTTTTACAGACAGAATCTCCAGCCAGTTCGACATTCTGTGAAAAAAGATCGGAAACAAAGTGTTTGAAGAATTAGAGAAAATAAACATTCGACCGAAGCCATTTGAGTTCTACACGGCAATGGACCTA
Organism: Desulfobacteraceae bacterium; assembly: GCA_030666795.1. Lineage (GTDB taxonomy): Bacteria > Desulfobacterota > DSM-4660 > Desulfatiglandales > Desulfatiglandaceae > JAIOSR01. Next base: position 7,634 of record DAOUXC010000089.1, on the reverse strand, counting down.
TGGAATGATGTGTATACGTCAGAGATGATGCTCTCGTTCCACCTGAACGGGGATATTGATGTCTCGTCCAGAAACGCGAAATTCATCGACCGCTCAGTTGAATGGATCGCTTCCCGTTTCAAAGTGGGAGCGGGGACGAAGATCGCGGACTTCGGATGTGGCCCGGGATTGTATACGGAGAGGTTCGCTCAAAGGCAAGCGGAAGTGACCGGGATAGACTTCTCGAAGAGGTCGATTCAGTACGCACGGGAAGTCGCATTAAGGGATGGGCTGTCTATCCACTATGTAAAACAGAACTATCTGGATTTTGAAACAGAGGAACGCTTTCATCTCATCCTGATGATCATGTGCGACTTCTGCGCCCTCAGTCCCGTCCAGAGAAAACAGATGTTGGGCAAATTTTACACAATCCTGGAGCCGGGGGGTTCCGTTCTCCTTGATGTGTATTCGCTCAAGGCCTTTGACCGGCGAGAAGAGACCGCAGTGTACAAAGCCGATCTCCTCAATGGTTTCTGGTCGCCGAATAAGTACTACGGCTTTCTGAATACCTTTAAGTATGACAAGGAAAAAGTGGTTCTTGACAAATACACGCTTATCGAAGCTGATCGCATACGAACCGTTTATAACTGGCTGCAATATTTCAGCCCCCAACTGATAGAAAGTGAGTTTGTGGAGTGCGGGTTCACTATTGAGAAAGTTTATTCTGATGTTGCGGGCACTCCATACGACCCGCACACCATTGAAATTGCAGTTGTCGCAAGGAAGCCATAGGAAACCCTATAGTTGCATAAATAACATGGCAAATTGGGTTTAAAGAATGGTATTATAACGTTTTTCAAACTTTTTGGCTCGTTTGTTGGAACAGACTCAAGATGACATCCTGAAAACAACAAAAAAAAGCCATGTTATTTACCCTCCGGGAAAGCCGAGGGCACTGTATCTCTTTTGTTGTCAAGGGTTTGCAGTAAAGTACTACGGCCTCACCCTTGACGCCTCAGACATGCAGCACCCTCGACTTTTGCAACTTTAGGGGAAACCCAAAAACATAGGATAAGGAAGATCCATGAAATTTGAAATACCCTTGCGTAACAATAAGAACTTGCAGATTTTGATGAATCGAATCAATTCGGACCGGGAGTTGTTTCAAATTTGGAAATGCGCCAATGTCAATGCCGTGGATCGTTCAGGGATCAGTGATCATGGCGAGGTGCATATTCGTATTGTGGCTAATGCCGCCTTACGTATTGTCCGATTGCTGGTAAAAGGTGGAATTGAGCCAAGTGTAGTTACACATCATGGGTTGACCAGCGAAGACGCAGAGGTGATTGTGGTACTGGCATCCTGCCTGCACGATACGGGAATTTCGGTGCACCGGAATAATCATGAAAGATACAGCCTGTTCATAGCATTTCGTAAGTCACGTGAATTATTGGAAGGGATTTACGATGAACCCGATCTGACGACCATGGTATCCGAAACATTGCATGCAGTTATTGCTCACGACGCGGGCGAGGAATGTCTTACTATCGAAGCCGGTGTCCTGAAAGTGGCCGACGCAACTGATATGACCGAAGGACGTTCCCGGATCCCCTTTGAAGCGGGAGAAGTGAATATCCATTCCGTGTCTGCACGGGCGGTAGATGATGTAAACATCAAAAAAGGTGAAACCAAACCGGTATGCATTGAAATTAAGCTCGCCAATTCCGCCGGAATCTTCCAGGTCGATGAATTGTTGAGGAATAAGCTTAGATATTCACCCATAAGACCTTATGTGGAGGTAACTGCCAAAATTGAAGGAGAAACGGAACGCAGGTTGTTTGACTCATATTCCATATAGATTGGGATTGAACATAACATTACGATATGATATCAATACAACAATTGGGCGCAGCCGGGCGTCAGCCCGGCATTAAACTATATAGGAGGATTATTATGACGGCATTACCGGAAAAAGTGAGTAAAGCATGGGAAGACCGTGAAGGTCCCATCATTTTATCAACAGTAAACGGGGATGGAATTCCTAATGCCATATACGCTACCTGCGTAAAAAAATACAGCGAAGATACCATAGTGGTCGCGAATAATTATTTTTCTAAAACACTGGAAAACATACTTGCGGGCAGCAAAGGAACGATTCTATTTATAACAAAAGAAAAAAAATCCTACCAACTTAAGGGAAGCATTGAATATCACAAGGAAGGTGCTACTTTTGAGGACATGAAAAAATGGAACCCTGAACAGCATCCGGGTCATGCTGCCGCGGCATTGAGAGTTGAAGAGGTCTATACGGGCGCAAAGAAACTGTCTTAATATATGGTTGTTGATAACGCAACGCGCGGGGCTTGCCATGTTTCCGGCCGCTGAGCGGCCGGAAATGAAGAGGTGAAGAGGAGGCTTGCTCTTTTTCGGACCTCTGCGTCAGGGAAACCAGACATCCGTCGCGATAAACCTGCCTGTGTAAAAATCCGCCGCGGGTCTCCTGAACAGGCAGAACAGCGCACGAGCGCCGCGTTAGAGTTGTTGAGTGCGTAAATGACAAAAAGCGATTTCAGCGATAGTCGTTTGATTTTTGTGCCGGTTTATCCTTCCTGAAAAATCAAGAAAGCCAAAATTCGGGTGAATGATACCCCAATTGAGCGAAAACGCTCAATTGAAAATCATTAAACTTGAAGGAGACAGCTCAGAGCCTTCGAATTTCATCGCTTGGGATGGAAGGGTTTTTGCCGGATCGAAGTGCTTCGTTTGTCATGGAAGGGCCAAGACCCTGAAAGGCTTTGTTGACCCGCTGCCAACGACTTTGTTGTTCGGTTTATCGTGATATTGGAATTACCGGGGAAGCATAAGAGTACAGAGATGTTAGGGAAATTCAATATACTCCGTTGTTTCGCTTTATTATGCCTTTTTGCGAATCCTGCATATGCAGATCGCTTACCAATCGCTGATTTTTCAACATCAAGCCTTGAAGGGTGGGAAGACAAGGTATTTTCAAGTACAACTTCCTATCAACTATATCACTTAAAGGACAAAAAAGTTTTAGCGGCAGAAAGCCTGAATAGTGCGTCCGGTCTCATAAAAAAAGTACATGTTGATATTAAAAAATACCCGTATTTGAATTGGAGTTGGAGAATCGAAAATCGATTAGACATAGAAAATGAAAAAATAAAATCGGGCGATGATTATGCCGCAAGAATTTATGTCGTGGTCGACGGTGGGATACTGATATGGAGAACCAGAGCCGTGAGCTATGTATGGGCTAATGGGACGTCAAAGGGTGAAATATGGGAGAATGCTTTTGCCGGTAAGAGGGCGCTTATGATGGCGTTAAGAAGCAGGCAAGACAAAATATCAACCTGGTACCATGAAAAAAGAAATGTATATGAGGATCTAGAGAGTTTGTTTGGAACAGAGTTTCATTTCATTGATGCAATTGCGCTAATGACAGATACAGATAATAGTCATGGGAAAGTAAAGGCTTATTATGGTGATATATATTTTTCGAGAAAGTAAACCGGTTCCTTAGAAGTGAGCTATGAAACTGAATAAATAAGGCGAACATGGGTTTGGGTTACCCCAAACACATTACCATTATTTCTTATCATCATCACCCGGGATTTTGCCGTATTTTTCCGCCTGTTTATCGGCAATCTTTTCAATATTCTTTTTGGATTGATGGTACTGCTTGACGGCGCGGTTTCCCGTGACTTCATCGACTACCTTTTCACCGCTATCGCATCCGACTAAAATGAAAAAGGCAAATAGAGCTATGAACAGCACCGTGAAAAAGCCTCTCCAATTAGAATATTGCATCTTTGGATCTCCCCTTTGAATAATGGTTAACGATTACACCTAAAAAAATCAAGCCGGATTTGTCTGCGGGCCATCATTTAGGTCGGCGAGGCCTCCTGTCCAGAGGATCTGCGATCCCACTCTGACGTGGTCGTTGGCTAATCGAATCCAAGCACCGGCAAAATGTGCACGTGGACCTTGGGATCCATGGTTCCGGGAAGGCCTGTCAGGACTTGGGTTTGTGAGGGTGGAAGGGTGCCTATGATAACAAGACGGAAGCGATTCAGACTGAGCCTGTCCCTTTCCGCACGGCCTTCAATCAGTAATTCCATGGCTGTTTTTTCCGGTTCATTCAATCGGGCGGCGTCAACGATTCGCACAAGGAGCCTTTCGCCCATGATCAATTGAACCATGGAGATATCCCCGGAAATATGGGTACCAACCTGATAGTGATCAAAGATTTCCCGGGGACAGGTACACCCTAAAGTATCCCGGACCAGTAAGGTGGCATTTGATTTAACCGCCAATGTACTCAACCATTCGTTTTCTTTGGCGTTGTTCATTCTCTTTTTCTGAATTTTAACTTTATCGGCGTAGCCTCAAGCCGAAAATGGGTGCGTAATTGATTGATCATGAACCGTTCATAAGAGAAATGGACCATATCAGGTCGGTTTACGAATAACACGAAACTTGGTGGCCTGGTGCGGGTCTGCGTGGCATAAAAAAACTTGATTCTTCCCCGGCCGGTCCATGCAGGGGGATGTTTTTCAATGATTTCTTTTATGGCCTTATTGACCGCGGGTGTACTTATTCTTTGAGAGAATTGCTCAAAGACCAGGTCGATCCTGTCAAAGAGTTTCATGACCCGCGCGCCTGTCAGCGCGGAGAGGTTGACTCTTGGGGCAAATGAAATAAAATTTAGCTGCCTGTCTATTGCATTAGCCAAAAAATCCATCTTCCGGTTATCACCCTTGACCAGGTCCCACTTGTTGACAGCCAGGACAACTCCCTTTCCCTTTTCGAAGGCGTAACCGCAAATCCGGGCGTCCTGCTCTGAAATTCCTGCCCCTGCGTCCAGCAGGATTGTGGCCACGTGGCATCGGTCCAGGCTTTTAATGGCCTTGATCATTGAAAATTTGTCTATCTTTTTCTTGACCTTTGCCCTTCTTCGTATGCCGGCTGTGTCGATCAAAAGATATCCTTTGCCGCGATAGGAAAACGGTGTATCCACGGCATCACGGGTTGTTCCGGGCAGATCACTGACCACTAAACGGTCTGAACCGAGGACCCGGTTAATCAGGGAGGACTTGCCCGAATTGGGTCGCCCCAAAACCGCCACCCTGATTTCATCACCGTTGGTCTTTTCGACCCGGGATTGTGGGAGGTCTTTGAGAATTTCCTCCATAAGGGATCTGATCCCGTACCCGTGGGCCGCTGACAACGGGTAGATCGATTTCAGACCCAGCCCGTAAAAATCGGACATGAGATGGTCATGCTCGGGCCCGTCTAACTTGTTTACAGCCAAAAAGACTTTCTTTTGGGTCCGGCGCAGGGTGGCGGCCATTTCTTCATCTCCGGGCATCAGTCCCTGCCGTCCATCCACCATGAAGATGACCCTGTCGGCCTCTTCAATGGCGTTGTTAACCTGGATTCTTACCTCTTTTACCAAGGGGTCCTGACCCACGTCCTCAAAACCACCCGTATCAACGAGTGTCAAAGGGATCCCTTCATAGCCTATGTCTGCGTGAAGGCGATCTCTTGTGATTCCAGGGCGGTTGTCAACCAGAGCGCCCTTGGATCTCGATAGACGATTGAATAACGTGGATTTTCCCACATTGGGTCTTCCCACTATGACGATGATCGGCAGCATGGCGTTTCAGACTTTCCCTCTCCGTATTCAGGACCATATAATTGTCTTGCATCTTGATCTTAACGGTTTTCTAAAAACAAGGTCAAGGTGATTTGTGGCGATTTTAGATCTTGACTAATAATATGAATGTGGGTAAGTTTTTGCCGATTAATGATTTTAACCCTTCAATTGCGGAATACTCATTCAAAATGCCTACCAAATACATCATTGTAACCGGCGGCGTCCTTTCCGGGCTTGGAAAAGGGATTGCTGCCGCCTCAATCGGCCATCTTCTTTCCGCGAGACTCAAGATTGTTCCCATAAAATGTGACGGATATCTCAATGTGGATCCGGGCACCATGAACCCCTTTGAGCACGGTGAGGTCTTTGTGCTGGACGACGGGGGAGAGGTGGACATGGATTTTGGTCACTATGAGCGCTTTCTGGGAGTGACCTGTAAATCCAAATGGAACCTGACCATGGGCAAGGTATTCGACATGGTCAGGAAAAAGGAAAGGAAGGGAGATTATCTGGGAAAAACCGTTCAATATATCCCCCATGTAACGGATGTTATAAAGGAGCACATTTTTGAAGTCTCCCGGGAAGAGAGCGCGGACCTTTTGTTTGTGGAAATCGGTGGAACCGTGGGTGATATTGAAAATGAACTTTTTTTAGAGTCCATGCGTCAGATGAAAGAGGACGCGGGCAGGGAGAACATCCTTTATATTCACCTGACATACGTCCCGATTCCCTATGGCGTTGGTGAACAGAAATCCAAACCCACCCAGCAAAGTGTAAACCTCCTTAAACAAAGGGGCATTTTCCCGGATATCATCATCGGACGATGCTCCGAGTTCCTGACAAAGGAGATCAAGGCAAAGATTTCCAATTTCTGCGATGTCCATTCAAATGCGGTCATTACCGGGTTGGACGTGGAAGACATCTATGAAATCCCCGTCATTTTCGAGAAGGAAGGTCTGCCTGAAATTATTCATAAAAAACTCAATATCTACAGCCCGCCCGATCTGAGGAAATGGAAAGAACTGGTGGGCAACATCAGGAATCCAAAAAGTGAAATAACTGTGGCAATGTGCGGGAAGTACACAAAGTTGGAGGACTCCTATGCCTCCATAATTGAGTCTTTTAATCATTGCTCGGCCAACCTGAGTTGTAAGATCAACGTAAAATGGGTGGAGACGACCGACCTGGAAGACACCTCTTTTATGGATGATATACAGGGCATTGTAGTCCCGGGCGGATTCGGGGCCAGGGGCACAGAGGGTAAGATAAAGATCATCCGTCTGGCCAGGGAACGAAATATTCCTTTTTTGGGTCTTTGTCTGGGTCTTCAGTTGGCGGTTATCGAATTCGCAAGGAATGTCTGCAAGCTGGATGGGGCAAATTCTACGGAAATGAATCCGGATACGCCTCACCCGGTTATAGATATCCTTCCCGAACAAAAGGAGATCAGCGATAAGGGAGGAACCATGCGATTAGGGGCCTACTCCGCTGTACTTAAGGAAAAGAGCATGGTCCGTTCCCTTTATGGTATTGAAGAGGCGTCAGAGAGACACCGGCACCGTTATGAGGTAAATCCTGAATATCATTCCATTATCACGGAAAATGGAATGATATTTTCCGGTACGTCCCGTGACGGCAGGCTCGTGGAGTTTATTGAATTACCCGGGCTAAAATATTTTGTCGCCACCCAGGCGCATCCCGAATTGAAGTCAAGGATGGAAAAGCCTGCCCCACTCTTTTTTGGTTTTGTTAAGGCCTGTCTGAGTTGAAACCTTTTGAGCCAGTTCTCATAGTAATCGAATAATGCGGTCTGGGGTTTATCCCGCCGGATTTTGTGGTGAGGGCTCGCAGCCGGCAGGTTATAACCTCATGTCCTGGAAAAGACGGATTACTATGAGCGATGGGTTTATATTGTGGTGATGATTCAATCGTTTAAATTTGAATAGACTTCTTCCAACAAATCCCCCTCAATCCCCCT
>DAOUXC010000087.1 GCA_030666795.1 Desulfobacteraceae bacterium | reverse complement strand
TTTTAGACTACTTTTTCAGGAAACCCTATCTAAGACTGGTTGAGGAAGAAAAGTATCAGGAGTGTCGAATGCAGCATTATTCACGATAACATCAACCGCACCCCATCTTTCTTCAGCCTTGTCAAATAATTTTGGAATTGTGTCGGGATCCGACAAATCCGCTTCCCATGCCAAACACTCGCCATCCAGAGCCCTTATTTCATTAACTACATGCTCTGCGGATTGTCCGATTTCCCGGCAATAATAAGCACGCCCCGGAACCGTTGCCCGTTCCGCGTTATCCCGAGTTTCGCCATACAGTTCCGGTGATTGACGCAGATACGTGATCAAGACCCTGGCCCCTTCCCGGGCAAAGGCAACTGCTGTAGCTGCGCCCATTCCATGATTTGCACCGGTAACGATTACAGTCTTCCCGTTAAGTCCTGTATCAATCATGAATATTTTCCTTTACCCAAAATATTCCTGTTCATGATTCGACCTTTTTTGCATAATCGGGATAGGGGGAAGCCTCACGACCCCCCTCCTCCCACATTTACCCGCCTCCGGCGAGTTCCCAAACTTAGGCTCCGTCAACACCTGGTACGAGGACTTGCACCTCGTCAGCTTTCTGGCATGACAAACCTGAACGGGGTCGTAACGACGATTCGCCACTGGAATTTTATTCCTGATTTCTTAAACGGCCTTTTCTGATATGAAAAGTGAACTACCCTTTATAGGCATGTCAAATGGTTAGCTTGGTCTGACCCTCAGTTACAGTATTATCCATTATTATCAGTGTTAGTTATTATCAAGAGTCAACGGCAGACCTTTCCTTTTTTTTATAGGATCAAGGAATAATTGTTCCTTTATATTTTATGAGGAATCTGTATTGGGCATCGGCCCATATCTCATTTCCGGAGTTGTTAAAATGTGTAGGATCACTTGACCAGTAATATTTTATTATATTGGTCCCTGAAATTTGTTTTTTTAATGATAGATAAGAATTTAGATAAACTGCATTATTTTCAATAGCTACTTTTTTCAGTATTTCATGCGGTTTGTGTGAGAGTTCACCTGTATACTGCTGATAATGTGGGACGCCAGTGACCATTACTTTCACACCATTCTCTTGGAGCAATTCTATGGCACTACGTAGGATTCCCATTGAAAAATCAACATTTTCTTGAATTCCTGAATTCCATTCTTTAGACAGCCAGTTAGCCGAAGAGTCGATTTTAACGTGCCATGGCAACCATCCTGATTGTAGTTTTATTTTAGGCTTTGTTTTATGATTTTTTCTATAAAACATGTCCATACAACGATAAAAACTTAAATTATCATATAAGAATTGACTCCAATTATCTAAAACAGGAATTTCAATAATACCATATGGTGTCATACGGAACCGATTTTTATCCTCTAACTCGAATGGCTGTACCGCAACAGGTGAACCTTGATTGTCAGTAACCATGCGTTTGCGGTATAACATATCGTTAATAATATCTGTCATATCGACATTTATTACGACTAAGTCAGGCGAATATTGTAGAATCTTATGCCTAATCAGTAGATAATATATCAAGGTTGAATAACTGGAAGTACCTGTGTTCACAATTTCAATAACGGGATTCCCTTGATAATACTGGTTCATCTTTTTTTCTAAAATGTTAACCATGCTTTTTTCCCATTTTACAACTCCTTGAGTCGTAGAGTCTCCTAAATAAAAGATGCGGTATACATTTAATGGTTTAGTTTTGGTAATTTCATATTTTTCCAACCAACTTTCTTTGTTTGTAATAATTTCAAAATAACTGCCACGGGCAGGTATTTTAGCTGACAGTGAAGGTCTCCATTTGTGGTTAAATTGTAAGTCTGAAACAATAGTGCCGTCAATCATCTCTGTTCGCCATGAAATATAATTGATTGGGTAAAAGTGAAGATACACTCTCGAAGTAAGTTCAATTATGAGAAAGAAAACTCCAAAAATTATTAACGCAAAAAGTATATTTTGATACTGTGGCTTTTTGTCCATATTAATCCAAAAATCTAACGGCCCCGCGGATGGTAATGCGCGGGGCCGATGGCACGGCGCGAAGCGTCCGTGCCATCAATGATTATGCAGTCTGAATAAAACGACAAACAAAGACTGTCTCTTACTGTATAAGAAATTGCCGTCTCTTTGTAGGTTTAGTGCTAACTAATTGAATATTGTGTTTTTTATATCAAATAAGCTAAATACCGGTTTCGGTTTATACAGACTGTATAAACCGGCCTAAAGACCATCTACCGGGTTGTGGACACGATGTCCTCTCTCGTTCAAGGTGTGTGTAAATCATGGTCGTGCTGACGTCTTTGTGGCCTAAAAGTTCCTGGATCGTGAGAATATCGTGGCCTGCCCCTTAAAACCTTCTTTATAGACAAAAAAACCCCACCTCTCTATCTGAGAAATGGGGTCTTTGTATTCGTGTAGATCATGCCTTCCCCTTATTAGGGTTGCCAAAAATGATTACCGCTGAATTTAGACCAAAATAGATTATTTTTGTCAAGGATTTTCAAAGGACACAAAAAAACCCTGCCAGATAATTGACAGGACGTTAGATGGGTAATAGAACTAATTATTGAATTTCAGATCGGAAAGAGCTAAAAACCCAATAACAATTTTAAATTCCGGATCATCTCCAACTTAGTTGGTCGATGATCAGGATTCGAGGGGTCCAGGATTCAAGGGGTCGAGTGATCCGCCACAGAACAGACGGATAAAAATGCTAAAAAATTAGAAAGAGTTCAGATGTTTTTTTGCGACATAACTGATTGATATTACAACATGTAGTAGTTTTTACTTTTTGTGTATTTTGCGCCCTTTTGCGGCTATCTCACATTTAAATTATTTTAGAAGGAGCCTGGAGGAAAATGACCACGAAATTAGATGAGCTTTGTGTGAACACGATTCGAATGCTGTCGGTTGACGGGGTTCAAAATGCCAATTCAGGACATCCCGGCATGCCCATGGGCGCGGCTTCCATGGCCTATGTGCTGTGGTCGCGTTTTTTGAGCCATAATCCGCACAACCCGAAATGGCCGAACAGAGACAGGTTTGTCCTGTCCGCGGGTCATGGTTCCATGCTTCTTTACAGTCTTCTTCATCTCACCGGATATGATCTTTCCATGGAAGACATAAAAGATTTCCGTCAATGGGGGAGTAAAACACCCGGCCATCCGGAATATCCTTTGACGCCCGGCGTGGAAACAACCACCGGTCCTTTGGGTCAGGGCTTTGCAAACGGCGTGGGAATGGCCATTGCCGAGCGTTTTTTGGCGGCCCGTTTCAACCGTCCGGATCATGAAATTGTGGACCATTATACTTACGGTATTGTGAGCGACGGCGATCTCATGGAGGGTGTTTCACACGAGGCCGCGTCTCTTGCCGGACACTTAGGATTAGGCAGGCTTATCTATTTATATGATGACAATCACATCTCCATTGAAGGAAGTACGGATATCGCCTTTACGGAAAACCGGAACGCCAGATTTGAGGCATACGGCTGGCACGTGCAGGAAGTAGCGGATGCCAATGACCTGGATGCCATTGAAAAGGCCATTATTGCGGCCCAAAAGGATATGACAAGACCCTCATTGATCTCAATTCGAACCCATATCGGCTACGGGAGCCCCAACAAGCAGGATACCGCGTCGGCCCATGGGGAACCCCTGGGCCCGGATGAAATTGAACTGACCAAGAAAAATCTTGAGTGGCCCCAGGACCCCCGGTTTTTTGTCCCTGATGAGGTGCTGGGTCACCTTCGCGAGGCAATCAAAAAGGGGAAGGATGTAGAAGGGCAGTGGCAGGCACAATTAGGCTCATATGAAAAGGCCCACCCCGAACCGGCCAAAGAATTGCAGATATTATTGAACGGAGAACTCCCTGAAAACTGGGACAGGGATATCCCCTCTTTTCCGGCTGACTCAAAAGGCATGGCAACAAGGGTGGCATCGGGAAACGTGCTTAACGCCATTGCGTCAAACGTTTCCAACCTGTTTGGAGGCTCGGCCGATTTAGCCCCGTCCAATAAGACCGAAATCAAAGGGCAGGAGGATTTTCAGCCAGATGACTATCAGGGCCGAAACCTGCGATTCGGCGTCAGGGAACACGGCATGGCTTCCGTCTTAAACGGCATGGCCCTTCACGGTGGTATAATCCCTTACGGCGGCACCTTCCTGATCTTTTCGGAATACATGCGCCCCGCCATCCGCCTGGCAGCGCTCATGGGTCTTCGAGTCATTTATGTCTTTACACACGACAGTATAGGCCTGGGTGAAGATGGTCCGACCCACCAGCCCGTGGAACAATTGGCCTCTTTACGCGCGATTCCGAATCTCACGGTCATTCGTCCGTGCGATGCCAATGAAACGGCCGAGGCATGGCGGGTTGCCGTGTCGTCGGAAAACGGCCCGGTGGCCCTGGCATTGACGCGTCAGGGAATGCCGGTCCTTGATCGAAACACCTTCGGTCCTGCAGCAGGTCTGTCAAAGGGCGCGTATGTGCTTAAACATGCCAGGGACAAAAAGCCGGATATCATTCTGATCGGCACCGGTTCGGAGGTACAGATCGCGTTGGATGCCTGTCAAGAGCTTGAATCAAAGGGCGTGGCAGGTCGCGTTGTCAGCATGCCGTCGTGGGAACTGTTCGAGAAACAGCCTCAGGAATATAGAGATGAGGTCCTTCCCCCTGAAACAACGGCCCGGATAGCCATTGAAGCCGGGGTGGCCCAGGGCTGGCACCGATATGTCGGCGACAAGGGTGAGGTCATTTCCATGACCCGATTTGGTGCATCGGCACCCTCCAAAATTCTTTATGAAAAATTCGGATTTACCCCGGAGAGGGTGGTGGAAAAGGCATTAGCCATGTTGGGCCGCGACTAAAATTATCCTCGTAGGGTCCCGCCCTGCGGGACCAAAAACCAGCCGGGCACGGTGGCCCGCCCTACAACCAATCATGACCACACGTGACCTTGAAAAACAGCGGGCCCTCTCGGAGCTGGCCCTCAAAGATAGTGCCTATGATTTTACTGCCAAGTACATGGCGGTCTGCCATCTGCACTCTTTGGTGCGAACGAACCCCGGGGTCATAAACACCGGGACAATCTTTGCCCTTAAAAAAGTTATTGAAGACCCGCTTATCTCCCGCCAGACTCAGGCTTACTTCATGTACAGGGAAACAGCAAACACCCTGTGTTCCATGATCACCCATTCAGAGAACCTGCCGGACCAGGCCCTTTTTTCCCTTAAAAATTTATTAGGCAAAACTTCCGGTCATGCCCACAGGGCGGTTGCCGAGGCCCTGGGTGCCCTCCCCTTTTCAATTAACGGCCCGGACATACATAATGACAGCATAGAACCCGTTCCCGATACGACCTTTCAGGAAATACTGGAGCAACTGGATCTCAATACATGCGGTTCTCCCGTATTTATTGGAAGAAGCCTGGTCACTGCCGTTGACCGGGGTGACAGACTCCTCGTGGTCAAACTGGCCCGTGAAAACGAATCTCCTGCCTCCCTGTACGGAGAGCCTCACTGGATGGAACATCTTCAGGAACAAGCCTGCTCTTTTGATGTGAGATTTAATGTGCCCGAGGCCATAGAAATCAAAGGCAGCCATGTATTCAATCTCCGGGATATTCCTGTTGCAATTCCCCATGACACGGATATTCACCCGAAAGGCCATGCAATAGGCTTTATCGCGGACAAGGATTATTTCACCTACCCGAATGACGCTGAAAAGGAAAGACAACTGACCCATGATACATTCGGCGAGGTCATGTTCAGAAATGCTTATCTGCTGGGAAGGTTGACGTCTCTGGGCATTGTTCATTCCGCTCTCATTCCCCTGTTTCATAACCGCGTGCAAAGGGAGAGAAGGAGAGATCATGGTTTTTATGAATGGCCGAGGGCCGGAAGACTCGACGGTTGGCTTGATTCCTGCTCATACCCCAACCTCGGTCTCACGGGCATCAGGGACTTTGAACACCTCATTGGTTTCAAAGGCGTAAGCCGGAGGCTCTACATCCATATGGGCGCCCATTTCCTGAGTCTTCTACTGGTGGCAGGCAGTTACTTCCGCAACAAGGACAGGGCCAGGACAGGTTGTGATACGCTCGGCAGGCCCATAGATGCCAGGGATCTTTTTGACAAGCCGTTTCTTAAAAAACTTATCCATAACATCTTCATCAGTTACTACCACGGATTTGTTGGAAATGTATTTGACGGAGAGGCACCCCTTGACCTGGAAGTCCTCAGCTCACGGATGATAGAAGAAATGGGTGTGGACCGCCATATGGAAGAGGTATTAAGGGTTGCGGATCAAAACGAAATGACGGACGGGGCGTTCCGAAAATTTCTGGAAAGCAAGGGTTATTCACTTGATGAAATACGAAAACACAAAAAGGGACTTGAAGATATCACCATTCACAGCGGCCCGCATTTAGGCGGATTCAATGAGAGGATATCCCTGCCCGAACTCATCGAATCCGTAGGGACCATGTCTGCATTGTGTATTGCCGGAAGATACTTGGAGGCTGTCCGAGAATAGACTTCTACTGCGATCGGCTGCAAATTCTGATGGCTGCGTTGTCAAGCCCAACACGCCCTCGACATAGACTACTGCTACGCCTACGGCCGTTTTCGCCTTGTCGCCTTCTTGCCCTCAAAACTTTCGCTCGATCTCGCTACGAAGCCATTCTCTGACAGCCTCCTTGAGAGAAAAATCATAACAACACTTTATCAGAGAGGGCACATAAAACCCCGCCCAACCGGGCGAGGTTTTCCGATGCGTCGTGATTCTTCATGCCTGTTCCTTGCAGACATCTATAACTTGGGAATTATGTCGATTTCGGTTTTAAACATGATATCCCGGGAAACCGCAACGGGATGATTCGAAAACGTCTCCACTTTTTGATTATGCTTTCATTTGAGGTATTGAAGGATTGTTTCTCCATATTTCTATTTTCATTTTGTTCGATTCTGCCAAATCTGCCCCGGAGCGACCGGTATTCAAGAAAAAGATCCAGGCGTTTTTCGGCGTCTCCTTCGAGGTATTCGTCTAAGATGTTCATGATGTCTCTCATTTTTTCCTCCCGTTTTTTCAATAAGGTTAATGAATGCTTTTCATGGACCTGGATGTGAAACAGCTCGCCCTTGCCGAGATACTATCTTTACAAAAGCTGGTTCTCAACAATGGCCGGTTTAAGGAAAAATAATTTCGCCAGGGCCTTGGTCTGCGCTGGTACTGCACGGCACCATATTGTCGGTAAGGCGCTTGTCCTTTTTACCTAAAGGCACTAAGACGAACGTTCGTGCTATTTTATTTTGATTTAAAAGGTTTTTTGCCATGCGATCAACTCCTGGTTATATGGAAGTATTTCGACAGGCCTGTGAACGTCTCAAGATGACGCCTGCCATAGAGATGGGCTACTTGTAATTATCCAATAAACGATCGAGTGCGATCTTCTGATGTTTTTTGGTTTCAGAGTCGTTAAGCAGTTTATAGTAAAGATGAAAACCGAGCAGAAGAGAATAAAGGTCAAAGGCAAATTGATCGCAATCAATGTCTTTCCTGAAATCACCCGCGAGCATGGCTGATTTTGCCATGCGTCGAAGAGAATCCAGCCATGTTTCCTGCTGACGCAGCAGGGCCTCTCTTACCTTTCCCGGGCGATCACTGAAATCAGAGCTCGCCGAAACGAAAATGCAACCCCCGCTCAATTTGGAGCTCCAATCGTCCCAGTTGCCAACCAGGGCCCTGATCCTCGGGATGCCGGCCTCTTTCTTCAGGGCGGGTACAACGACACTTTCTGCAAAAAGTTGACCCGCATATTTCAAAATTTCGATCTGCAGATTTACCTTGGAATTGAAATGGGCAAATAATCCGCTTTTGGACATATTCGTTTCCTTGGCAAGAACTCCAATGGTCATGTTTTCTAGACCCAATTGACTTGCCATCTCCAGACCCGCGTTCAAAATAGTATTTTTTGTATCCCTTCCTTTTGTCATGGGCGATAAAATAGCACGACCGTTCGTGCCTGTCAAGCAAAACAAATTGTTTCTGGAAATAAAAAAATAGGGACAGACCAAAATTCATTTTACGCATTGATGATGTGGAAATTGGAGGTTGAAAAGACGACCCTGAAGGGATTGGGAAATCTGCATTTTCGTAAGACATTGCTTTCATTGTCTACAATTTAGGTGACTGAATATACATTTTTGTAGGATATGGGTTCCATTGTTTACAATAATGTATATAAAATGCCCTCTTCCATGGCGCAAATAAACGATAAGAGATGTAAACACAGACAGTTATATAGCTGGTATGATTTATGCATTCTGACTTGAAAGTCACTCGTGTGCGGGAATTCCAGGCCTGGGCCTGTGTAGCTAACGGATTTTTTCATTTTCTATAAGGAGGACGTTCATGTCGGTAAAGGTCAAACCCTTTGTTATTGGTGCTGTTTCGCTCATCCTGTTTCCTCAAATGGTTCTTGCCGCCGACGGCACTGTGGTCGATACGGGAACAACCGCATGGATGCTCACGTCCACCGCTCTTGTGCTCCTCATGGTACCCGGTCTGGCCATGTTCTATGGCGGGCTGGTAAGAACGAAAAACGTCCTGGGCACCATGATGCACAGTTTTGTTGCCATAGCCCTTATCGGTGTTCTCTGGGTGGTATGCGGTTATGCCCTGACCTTTGGCAAAAGCATCTTAGGCGGCTTCATCGGTTGGAACAGCGACTACTTTTTTCTCAAAGGAATCGATGAGGCCATTGTCGACGGGGTTCCCGAATATGTCCTGGCCATGTTCCAGGGCAAGTTTGCCATTATCACGCCGGCACTGATCAGCGGAGCACTGGCCGAACGGGTCTATTTTAGGGGTTATGTTCTTTTTATCGCGCTGTGGTTTCTTTTGATCTACAGCCCCCTTTGCCATTGGGTATGGGCCTCGGACGGATGGTTGTTCAATGCCGGGGCATCGGGTGTGATTGATCTTGCGGGGGGCCTGGTGATCCACGTTTCGGCCGGCGTCAGCGCGTTGGTAGTTGCCTTGCTTCTGGGCAAACGGCAAGGATATCCGAAAACGGCCATGCACCCGAACAATCTGGTCATGACCTTAATGGGTGCCGGGCTTCTGTGGGTTGGCTGGTTTGGATTTAATGCCGGTTCCACCGTACAGAGCGGTCTGGATACCGCCAGAGCCCTTACCATGACACAGGTTTCGGCAGCCAGCGGCTCTCTGACATGGTTGATTCTCGAAGCGATCGTTTTCCGTAAAGTCACATCGCTCGGCTTTGTATCCGGTATTCTGGCCGGACTGGTTGCCATTACCCCCGCAGCCGGCGTTGTCCAGCCGACGGGGGCCATCATCATCGGGGCACTTTCGGCCATTGCCTGTTATTACGCCCTGAAAGCAAAAAATGCATTAGGTTATGACGACAGCCTGGACTGCTTCGGCATTCACGGTATTGGCAGCGGGCTCGGTGTGTTGCTGCTCTCCTTTTTTGTTCGCGATAGCTGGATGGCCCAAGCCGCATCGGCCGCGGGCGGCAACTGGGGGGCCTTCGATCAGCTCCTCGTCCAGCTTACAGGGCTTGGGGCCACCATTGCTCTGGCAGCAGTCGGTACTTGTGTCATCTATTTTGTTGTTGAGAAGACCATAGGTTTCAGAATCGAGGAACAAAAGGAAATCGAAGGGCTCGATCAATCCCTGCATGGCGAGCACGGCTACGGACTGCTCCATTCCGATGTGGTGGTTTAATGCCCTTTCGCAAGCTGTTCTTTTCCGCCCCGGCGGCGTCAATCCACACAACGGTCATTGACCCGGAGCCGAGTCTTATCAAAAAATCAAAATCCTTATCCTGTCAGCATCAGGAAATTCGAGGCGGGGATAACAAAACAATTTCCAGGAAAGGCTTCGACTTTCTTGGTCTTGTGAACTATCTGGAACAGGGGAACGTTCAATTTTTTACTGAAAAATCTTCCCGACTTGCTTATGCTTGAGTCGCCTTCTTTAGCCTCGAAAAGGGCAATCGGCTTATTATCTTTCACCAGGGCAAAATCAACCTCACGTTTTTCCTTGTCCCTGATGTAATAAACTTCAAAGTTGCCCAATCCGATCTCTGTGAGCCTGACCGACATCCTGAGAAGATTGACGGCAAGAAAGTTCTCAAATCGAGATCCATTGTCGGAAAGTAACGACCATTCGAAGAAGTACAGCTTTTTTTCTTTTATGATTGATCGCTTAATGTTTCTATTCCAGGGTGCGATTGTAAACACCAGATACACACCCTTCAATACTTCAATCCAATTTGTAATCGTTTTATAAGACACATTCAGGACACCCACCAGTGAAGGTATGCTCAGGTTAGAGCCCACTTTCGTAGGCAGGATTTCCACCATCGTCTCAAGACCTCTTATATCCTGGATCCGTGAAAAATCCCGCACTTCTTCCTTCGTAAGGAGTGCTTTGTAATCATTTTGCCACCTCCGGTGAAATCTGTCCGAACCTTTTAAAAGCGGTTCCGGGAAACCGCCGAACTTCAGGAGTTGTTCAAGCCCCCCAATTGCTGCTTTTGTATCCGCTTCTCTTGCGAGTCGGGTCAGGAATTCGCCATCGGCGAAAGGGCGGCCATCCTGAATGACATGAGAAAAATCTCCAACGACTTCGGGGAGTCCGAGCGGAAACATCTGGTAAGAAAAGTATCGTCCTACCAGAGAATCACCTGATTTTCGTACAAACCCCAGACGGGCAGATCCCGTGACAAGAAGCCTCATTCTTACCCGGTTCGTATCATATAATCCTTTTAATATATCTCTCCAGGCCGTATGTTTGTGTA
>DAOUXC010000336.1 GCA_030666795.1 Desulfobacteraceae bacterium | reverse complement strand
TAGCACCTATTATGTTTGGCTGTCCCGCCTGTCGGAAGCCGACTGGTTAAGGTATTTGGGGCGTGGCAGATGCGTTGTAGAGATAAAAATGCGCCTCTTTGAAAAGAGTTCCCCATGCCCTTCCATTATGAACTAACGTCCGTATTTATTGAGTTGTTATCGTCTCTCGCTTTACCTTTCCACGAGTATGGCCGTGCCCACGCCGCCTCCCGCGCACAGCGAAGAAATACCCAAGTTCAAACCCTGTCTTTCCATTTCATAGATGAGTGTGACTAAAATACGACAGCCGGTGCAGCCAACCGGGTGACCCAAAGAAATACCACTCCCGTTTACATTGGTTATTTCCCGGTTCAGGCCCAGGTCCTTTTCAGTTGAAAGATAATAGGATGCAAACGCCTCATTGATCTCAAAGAGCTGTATGTCATTAAGGGATAGTCCGGTCGTATTTAGAACTTTGTGAATGGCCGGGACAGGAGCAATCCCCACGAAATGGGGATCAACGGCCACCGTGCTGTATGCCCGGATGGTGGCAAGTGGTGTTATGCCGAGTTCGGCAGCTTTTTCATCACTCATTATAATAACCGCGGCCGCCCCGTCGTTGATCCCGGAGGCATTGCCCGCGGTCACGGAACCCCCTTCCTTAAATGCCGGTCCCAGCCTGCCCAGGCCCTCCATGCTTGTGTCTTCCCTGGGGTGCTCGTCCGTGGTTACCTCGGCTGTTTTCCCTCTGCCGAGCTTAACCTCTACAGGTACGATTTCCTTTTTGAATCTTTCTTCTTTTATGGCCCTTATTGCTCGCTGGTGACTGAAAAGGGCCAATTCGTCCTGTTCTTCCCGGCTGAGATTATATTTTTCCGCGAGACGTTCAGCGGCCAGACCCATGCCCCCGCCAACCGGATATTCCTGCATGGATTTCCATACAAGGTCATAGGCCTGGGCATGGCGCAGGCGCTGCCCCCATCGGGCCGTTTCCATTATATACGGAGCATTGCTCATGGATTCGACACCCCCGGCCAGGACAATGTCGGCCTGTCCCTGTAAAATGGCATTGGCACCCGTAATAACGGCCTGGGAAGCCGATGCGCAGGCACAGTTTATTGTGTAACCGGGGATTTCATAGGGTACGCCCATGATGAGGGAAGATACCCT
Organism: Desulfobacteraceae bacterium; assembly: GCA_030666795.1. Classification (GTDB taxonomy): domain Bacteria; phylum Desulfobacterota; class DSM-4660; order Desulfatiglandales; family Desulfatiglandaceae; genus JAIOSR01. Next base: position 2,664 of record DAOUXC010000336.1, on the reverse strand, counting down.
TGCAACATTCTGTTCAATGGGAGCAAAGCAATTTCCTACGATCACCTGTTCCAGGTTTTCCTTTTCCAGCCCGGCCCGTCCTAAGACTTCTTTCATGGCCGTGATCATCAAATCTATGGGCTTAACGGTCTTTAAAGAACCGCCGAACGTCCCGATAGGGGTCCTTGCAGCGCTGGCTATAATTACTTTTTTCATTAATATCCTCCAATTATCCTTGATAACCTCGTAAAAAGTCGCTCTGCGTCTTTTTACTCGGCGGGGGGGAGCTATCCCTCCCCCGCCAGTTGAAGTAAATTCAAATAGTTCCACCCCCACCCCAGGCCGGGGCTTACCCGCTCTCGCCCTTTTGATGGACTTTTTATGGGCCCATCAACCTTCGGGCATAAGGTTTTTGCCGCGTTCCGTCGCGAGTCTAATAAATGTTTCGGCGCCGGTTTCGGGTGGCTGGTAAAGCCGGGCATCAGGTTTCTTAGTAAGGCGCATGGCATCCGTAGTGCAGGTAGTCACGCACAGACCGCAACCAATGCATCGATTGAGATTGATTACCGCCTTTTCATTTACCATGTCGATGGCGTCCATCTGACATCGCTCCAGGCATGTTTCACATCCGATACACTCTTCCTCGTCTACTTCAGCAAAGTAGTTACTCTGGACCGCGGCCGCTGGAGACGGCTGCATCTTTAACGAATTGAGGACTCCGCAACAGCAACCACAGCAACTGCACATGCCCCCGATTTTCTTTGAGTTAAAAGGCTGCATTACCAGACCGGCCTCATCATTCTTTTTGACGATTTCCTTGGCTTCTTCTTTGTTGATGAAGCGGCCCATACCGTTTTCCACGTAGTAGCTGGCATGGGAGCCGAACATGAAGCAGGCTTCCAGGGGTTTGTCACAGCCCTTGCCATTCAGCCGGGCTTCTTTTCGGCAGATACACGGGGCAACGGCAATGACTTCGTGGCTATCCAGAATATCCAGCACGTCTTCGTAAGGGGCTATGGGCCATTTGTTGACAAGCTCACGATTGATTGGAATGGTCCGCATCAGAGGGGTCTTGAATGATTGGATTGTGCGGCCGAATGCGGTTTCATAGTACTCATCCATGTCGCGGACAAATTCCCGGTCCAGGCTGTTGAGGTTAAACTCCCATATGCCCACCACAAAAGGTACAGCGGAATACCGTACCGTATCCCCCTTTCGGAGTCGAAACAGTAAACCCTTTTTTGCCATCTGTTCCAGTTGTGTCGCTATCTTGTCCGGGTCACGGCCCAGCCTTTTGGCCGTATCCTCAGGCGCCTCTAAAAGGGGCGTGAGCCGCAAAAACAATTCAGCGTCCTTTTCGCTGAACAGCCTTTTGAGAATTTTTATTTCTACCCCGCTTTCCGTTTCCGGATATCCCGTGGACAGGTCGTCGAGCCTTTCCCTCAATTTCTCGTATACGTCAGTCATGGGGCACTCTCCTGCATATGCGGGTGCATGCTCAATATTCGGGAGCACTCGAATTTATACGGATATCTCTTTAGCAACAACCGGCGTTCCGGCGATTATGGACTAACACCGATACTTATTGAGCTATTATATATGTTGTTTGCTTTGCTAAACCCACCCTAATGTTTCACAAACCCATGGAGAAAAATATTACGAAATGTGCTTATGTATTGCTGGCCGTCGATATTATTGCGGTTCAGCACCCACTGGTGCAATACCCCGTCATGCAGGGCCATGAAGGTGAGCGCTACAAGATCAGGGTCAAGCTCCTGCTTGAACAGACCCTGATTGATTCCCTGTTGGATTAACCGGCTGACAAACTGTTGATATTCCCGGTAGACATTCTTGAGCGGTGGCTCGAAATCCACGTCAGTGCTCAGTTCAGTTGTTAAAAAGGTTAGAAAGACACAAAGATCTTGGTTTTTAAAGGCAAATTGAGAATTGAAGCTGATAATGCGATGAAGTTTTTCAAGGGCGTTACCCTGGCTTTCATTGACGGTCCGCATCATTTCATCAATGAAACGGGTTTTGAATTCGTCAATAATCCGAAGGAGAAGTTCTCCCTTGCTGCTGAAATGGGAATAAAGCGCACCCTTGGTGAGACCTACTTTCCGGGTGATGTCATTGATGGACGTGCCGTGATAGCCCTTGCGAACAAAGAGTTCAAGGGCCGCCTGGATGATTTTTTTCTCCGTTTCTTCGCTTCGCTTCATTCTTTCCCTTGGTCTTCATGTTGGAAAGTGCTTATAAGAAAGAAACTGAACGGTCAGTATCTTTTATGGCTCAAATTTTTGAATGTCAAGCATTAAAATCGCTTGGCTATTTTCTGTAATGCTTTCATGCCTCTATAAAAATGGGATTTGCTGTATTATTCCATGTTTTTAAAAATTCTTGGCGGATGAAATGAATAGACATAAAAAATACCGAACGGTTAGGAGGATATGAAGATCTCTATCCGCCTCGTACAACCCCGATATTTTTGACTCAGGTCGCTGATTTTGTGGGGGACAGAGTTCCCACTCTTCCCGCTTGACACTCGATTATCCCTCCTATTATATTTAATTAGATTTGAAGCGGTAACGTGCACTGACTAGTTCCCACCCATTAATTAGTGCTCATCCATAAACTGACGTTTTTGGATTCGCGCTATCAGCCATCAGCTTTCGGCTTTCAGCAAAG
>DAOUXC010000027.1 GCA_030666795.1 Desulfobacteraceae bacterium | reverse complement strand
TTTTTATCAAACAATGCCTTTTTCATGCCGGGGAACTGTCTGACCAGATTGTCAAGGCAATTAGCCACGGTATTTCCTTCAACCTCGACAATATCTAAACCATCTGTAAATTGCCGATGAGTCTTATGAATGTTTATTTTTGTACTCAATGCTTATTCCTTTGTCTTCAGGATTTTGACCGGAAACCCGGACTCCTTGACCACATTAGCCCCGGTTCAAGAGGGTATCTTATCCGTCATATAATCCGGATCATATCGCCACGTTTTATTTTTCCACCTTTGATCACCATTCCAAAGATACCTTCCCTTGGCATGATGCAATCCCCTGCCATATAGTAGATGGCGCATTTATTATGACATTCCTTGCCGATCTGTGTGATTTCTACAATCGCCGATTCTCCCAGATGGACCAGGGTACCTATAGGGATCTTGAGCCAGTCAATGCCCGATGTGGCCAAGTTTTCAGCGAAGTCTCCATATGTGACATCAAGACCACTTTTCTTAGCCTTTTCAATGCTTTCAGAGGCAAGAAAACTCACCTGCCTGTGCCACGGGCCTGCGTGGGCATCCCCTTCAAGACCGTGATCCTGAATAAGAGAGGCGTTATCGACCCTGGCCTTTCGTGTCCCTTTTTTCTTGCTTATGGCAATGGAAACTATTTTCATTATTTCTCTTCTTCATATTTCGTAATATTTTAGCCCTTGAAAACCGAGTGATATGTGAATTTCTTTGCAATAGTGAGGCCTTTTGAAAGGCATTATCTAAAAGGACATTTGCAATAACCTTTCCAGGCCCTAAACACCGCTGACCGAGCAGTGCATCTTAAAACTCTTCTCCATCTCAAGCATATTGGAAAGAGTTATGGAATTCAGTTTATCATACATCGCTTTTGAGGCATCTTCCCAGATGCCCCGGGTCAAACACCTGCCGGACCTTTCGCATTCACCGGGGTTTTCAATGCAACCTGAAAGGTCGATCCCGTTTTCGAGCGTTTTTACAATTTGTCCAACCGTTATTTCTTCAGGCGGTCTTGCCAGCATATGTCCACCTTTGGGTCCCCGGACACTCTTTATGAAATTGCCTTGCTTCAAGGGGATAATGAGCTGTTCAAGGTACTTGACGGGCATATCCTGCCGTTTTGCAATTTCACCAATCCTTACAGGGCCTTTATCATGATGTTGTGCCAGGTCCAGCATCATTCTTGTTCCATAACGGCTTCTGGTCGACAGCCTCATTGGACGATTTCTCCTTCAGGAATCCTTTCTCCTGTCCAGGTTTATCTTTTCATACACCGATAATACATACCAGTTTAATCTATAGTATTTAAGTATAGATTAAGGACCCTTTCCTGCGATGTCAAGGAACAATCTTCCCTTATCCATTTTTTATGCGCGAAACCTGGTGGACTCGTAAAAAGTCCATCAAACCCACATAGTGGGAGGGTATGGGTGGAACCATTTGAATCCACTTCAAATGGCAGGGGAAAGTTAGCCCTTCTCCGCCTAATAAAAAGGCGCGAGGCAACTTATTACGAGGTTATCGAACTCGATACAGGGATGAAAGCGTGGAGGGTGAAATACCAAGGCAGAGGCCCGCCAGGATGACCTGGTTGATCAGTGTGGTGCGAAACAGCCCGAGTGTTTGCCATCGCCGCGCGGATGTCACCACCTGGACCGGCGCAATCCTGATGCGACCTTTTTTGGAGAGCCTATGCACCAAAAAGAGGTCCTCTGCACTAGGGTTCTCCGGAAAACCTCCAACTGACTCAAATACCGACTTACGAATAAACAGCCCTTGGTCACCGTAAGGCATTTTGAAGTATTGAGAGCGGATATTTGTCATAAGCTCAATTACTTTCATTAGTGGGTTGTCGAGGTTGGTCTTGAAGCGGAATGCGCCGGCGACAGTTTCAATATCCATCAAGGTTTCAAAAACATGGTTGATGTAACCGTGCGGTAACCGCGTATCGGCGTGCAAAAACAAGAGAACCCTGCCACTGGCGCATAAGGCTCCCGTGTTTTGCTGCAGGGCACGTCCGTGGGAGACCATCTCGACTCCCGCGCCTGCCCGCATGGCCCGGTCCACGGTATCATCGGTGCTGCCCCCATCTACAACAATAATCTCCACATCTTCGTTAATGGCGCTTCGGATTGCGGTCTCTATATTTGCCCCCTCGTTCAATGCAGGAATAACTATTGATATATATGGCCTTTTCGATGTCCATTCAGGCTGCAATTGTTTCAGGTCTTCCTCCGTGTCGATATCCATTAGGGAATCGAGTTGTTTGACCCTGAGGCCCTGTTCATCTGCCAGGGAAAGTGTTTGCCCGAGCACGGCCCCTGTTCCCCAATTAATGCCTTCGAAGAGAGGGGCAGGGCGATTCAGGCCGATAAGCCAATATCCACCATCGGTGCTCGGGCCTATAACGAGATCGTTTTCGGTCAGGGAATCAAATGCCTGTCTCAGGTTATCGGCCTTCAGTTCAGGAATATCCGTTCCTAAGAGAACTACACGACGAGCCCCTCCTCGGAATGCATCAAAAAATGCAGAACTCATGCGTACCCCGAGGTCTCCCTTAACTTGAGGAGAAAATGAGACTCCTGAACCAAGCCAGCGGCGCATCTTCTGCTCGCTTCCGCCTTCAAAACAAACATCTACCTCAATCCCTCGTGAACACGCAAATGCCTTAGCCGTCTCCAAGGTCTTCTCTGTAAGCCACCGTTGAAGGTCCGCGGCGCCGGCAGGAGCAAGCGTCGGGATAAGACGTGTCTTTGTCTTTCCGGGAATGGGGTAGCGCCCAAAAATTATCAGCAGATCGCGCGTAGGACTTTGACGGTTAATCATATTTCTATGTGACCTAACTTGAAGCCCGAATTTACCTTCCAAATGGGCATACTTTAATACAGATCCCGCAAATGGGAACTCCAACTTCAGGGATCTTCGCGAATTCTCCCACAACCTTCTCCTTGCACCTGGAAAAATACATGGCCTCGTTTCTGCTCTTGTAATGGGTCTCGGTGTTTACACCCTTTATGGCTTGAGCCGGGCATGCATCCTGGCACGCGCTACACTTCCCGCAACGGTTTTTTATGGGGCCGTCCACATCCAGGGGGGCCTTTGTAAGGACCGTTACCAGACGAACCCTTGACCCGTATTTAGGAGTGATAAGGAGCAGGTTTTTCCCCTGCCAGCCTAATCCGGCCGTTCGCGCCACGGCCTTGTGGCTGATTGCCGCGTACCAGTTCTCCTCATCCAGAACCTGGGAGGCGGGAATTGGCAGGCTGTAATGGCCGTCATCCTGCAGGGCCATTGCAGTACGAAAGGCAATCTGATCAAGGGTGAGATTGGCGGTCTGATAGATTGACTTGTAAATAGGTGTCGGGCGGTCGGAAATCTGTTCGAATACTGCCTGAGGGAGCTTGATGGCAATTGAAACAGCCCTGTTAAAAGGCTCAAGTAAATCGGGCGGATCAACCTTGAGTTCTTTCAAGGGCTTCACATCCGCTATACCAACAAGGTCAGCGCCCAGGCCGATTATCCTGTCCTTAATCTTCTTAGTGTAATCGAAGGCAAAATTTTTGTCTTTCATCACTACTCTCTGGTGTTACTTTAGAGCCAAGGTATATTCATAGGGTAGGCGGCTCAATCCACAATCAGAATGGACACACCCTTTGCAGACTGGAGAACTTTTTGCGAGATACTACCGAGAAAAAATTCCTTAATCCCGGACAATCCCCTTCTACCCAACACGATGAGATCATAACCCGAACGCGCTTCATCTGTAATACCCCTTGCCACCCCTTTCTTTCTGTCCTCTATCTTTACCGAGATATTGTCTTCTTCAAATCCCGCCTTAAGGAGTAGCTCCCTGGCCTCTCGAATGGCCGTGGTCATCAGGTCTTTCTTCTGGTCCTCCAGTTCACAAAAGGCCGCCTTTTGAGACATGAAGTAAGGTGTCAGACCGGGGCTGTTCAAGTCGCATATTGCAGGAGTATCCAAAACAACGCTGAACAGAGTGATCCGGTGATCAGTTGCAAAAGATTTGGCAGTGAATTCCACTGCTCTCATGGCGTTTTCAGAATCATCAATTGCTATCAGTATTTTCTTTTCCATTGGTTATCTCCTTTTAAAAGTGACAAAGCCTTCAGCTATCAGCGGACAGCCTTCAGCCTGGTTTATGTTTTCTCTTCCAGCTAAACCAATCAATCCGATGCTCCACTATTCTCCCGCATTCGGTTTACCGTGTGCGGGACGAGCCAAGCGAAATGAACAACCCCGCTGCAGAGCATTGGGGTATCAGATGTCATGCCGGACCTGATGTCCGCTAATCACGGGCTTTGTGACCGGCATCCAGTTTGGATTTCTGTATTCCGGCTTTCGCCGGAATGACAGCTCGCTACACGCGGCGGGGAATTAAAACCAAAATGATCAAACTGAAAACAGATACTATCCAATTATGTCATTCAAGTACGGTTCAGTCAAATTTCACCACTATCTCTTCAAAGGTTTTTCTCCATTTTGGAGGATGCAATTGCTTTTTTTCATCAAAATAGCCCACCGCCAATAACAGTGGAACCCAGTAATTTTCCGGGATGCTAAATTCTTTTCTTACACCATCGTGATCAAAGCCATCCATTGGGTGGCTGTCCAAACCGAGATATTTTGCCGCAAACATCAGGGCCATGGCAAAAAAGCCGGTATTTTTACATGCGAATGCCTGTTGCTTTTCTTCTGTTTCCCCATACAGACTTTTACAGGCGTTCACAAACCAGTCGTGTTGGTCTTCTGTCATACTTCCGGCCTTTATCATTTCACTGAAATTTCTTTCATTGAAAGGATGTCCTTCTCTCCATCCATCCCTGTCCGCAAGCACTATAAATACGACAGGCGCCTCGCTCACCTTGGGTTGATCCCAGGCAAGTTTTCTTAATTTCGTTTTCTCACCATTATCCTTTATGATTAAAATGCTCCATGGTTGCAGGTTGAAGCTGGAAGGCACCTTTGCAGCCATTTCTACAAGTTCCTTAATGAGTTCATCAGGGACCGTTTTTTCAGGATCAAAAAAATTGACCGAGCGTCTTTTTTCAAGGACATTTTTGAAATCCATAACGCCTCCTTATTTTACGAAAAGTATTGTCATCCTCAACATCCGCCATAGCCATTCTCTCCCGAAAGCAACGATGCCGCCGCCCTGTCCAGGAGAAATATCAATTGACCGTTCAACGGTTCAATATAATGCGCCGGAAACCTCCTTTGTTTGTCTTCAAGAAGGGTTTTGACAACTCCGGCCTTTTCTTTTCCGGAAATCATAAAAACTATTTGTCTTCCATTGTTAATGAACGGATATGACATGGTAAGACGGCTTAAATCCGGATGTCCTCCTTTAACCGGGACCACCATTCTTACTTTTTCGTCTAAAGAACCTTGCCCCGGGAAGAGCGACGCTGTGTGTCCGTCCGTCCCCACACCAAGGAATATCAAATCGAATACAGGGAATTCACCCGCTCCGGTATTAAAAAATGTGAGGATTTCCTGCTGATAATTAAAGGCACCCTTTTCAGGAGAAACTTCGCTCGGCATGGGGTGAACCTGCGCTTCAGGAATGGGAACCCGATCGAGAAAATCCTTTTTGGCTGCGCCGTAATTGCTGGCCGGATCATTCTCCGGTACACAACGCTCATCAACCCAGAATATATCGGTTTTGTCCCATGTAATATTTGAACGGAAGGGTTCTTCCCCTAACATTCTGTGCATGTCTCTTGGGGTTGAACCGCCGGATATGGCTGCGGAAAACCGTCCTCTTGTTTCCACACTTTTCTTGGCGGCTTGAGAAAATATTTCCGCGCCTTTTTTAGCCATTTGCGCAGCATTAACTTCAATTATTACGCTTTTTTCTTTTTTCACCTTCCCTATCACTTATTTTAGGTTCCTTACAAGAATCTGTGAGTATTAACATGTGTTTAAAGGGCCTACCCCATGGGTTTCTCATTTCCTGAATTTTCACGGGATATCCCTTTCTTGGCACGGTACCATGCCATTAATTTTTTAACCGTAATCGGAAACAATCCTAAAATGACAAACGAGATGATTAAACCCGGAGAGAGTATTCCGGATAACGAATCAATTTTTGCCAGCTCCTTGCCTGCATTTACGTACACAATTGTTCCTGCAAGCATCCCGACCTGGGAAACCCAATAGAATGTGAAAAGACGCATCCTGGTGAGCCCCATCAACAGATTTATCACAAAAAATGGAAACGCAGGTATAAGCCTCATGGTAAAAAGATAGAATGCGCCCTCATTCTCAATGCCCCGGTTTATAGTCTTGAGCTTGTCTCCGAATTTTTTCTGCACCCAGTCCCGCAGCAAAAAGCGTGAGAACAAACAGGCCAGAGTGGCACCTATGGTACTGGCAAAGGATATGGTCACCGTTCCCACCAGGAGTCCGAAAAGCGCGCCACCTGCCAGGGTCAACACGGCGGCCCCGGGCAATGAAAGGGCGGTCACCAATACGTATATAAGCATATAGGCGCCTATGACCATTACCCTGTGTCTGGCATAGAGACCCGCAAACGATTCCTGGGAAGACTTGAGGTAGGATAAAGAAAGAAACCTGTCCAGTTCGAGGATCTTGAACACCACGATCAGTACTATAACCCCTGCGATTATAGCAATCCTCTGTTTGACCTTATTGCTCATATTTTACTCTGTAGAGTGGATAGGATTGATATCCTCATTTTGCAAAAAGCTTCATGTATCCACTATATCCCTCTTTCTGCAAATCTTCTTTTGGAATAAAACGAAGCGCGGCAGAGTTTATGCAGTAACGGAGTCCAGTCGGTTCAGGCCCGTCAGGAAACACGTGCCCGAGATGAGAATCAGCGTTTTTACTTCTGACTTCTGTTCTTTTCGTAAATAAACCTCTATCTTCTACTTCGATAATATTCTCCGGCACGAGTGGTTTTGTAAAACTCGGCCACCCGGTTCCGGAATCATATTTATCAATAGAAATAAAAAGAGGTTCCCCGGAAACGATATCAACATAGATGCCTTCTTTTTTGTTGTTCCAATACTCATTGTTAAAGGCATTTTCAGTACCATCTTCCTGCGTAACCTTGTATTGCAAGGGTGTCAATTTCTCCTTGAGCTCCTTTTCTGTCAATTTTTTATACCTCTTTTTATGATTTTTGGATTCGTCAGTTTTCAGTTTATTCCGCCAGACTTTTCCCAAGTATTGATCCCGACCGGATCTATATCTGTAAAACTTATATCTTATGGGGTTTTTCTCAGAGTAATCCTGGTGATAAGCTTCGGCTTCATAAAACTTGGTAGCGCTTATGATCTCTGTAACAACAGGTTTTTCAAATCTTCCTGATTTATCAAGTTCAGCTTTTGATTTCTTTGCTAATTCTTTTTGGTCTTTGTTGTGATAAAATATTGCCGTTGTGTATTGGCCTCCTCTATCTACAAATTGTCCACCTGGATCCGTAGGATCGATCTGCCTCCAAAATACCTCAAGAAGCTTCGAATAGGTTATTTTTGAAGGGTCAAAGGTTATTTGAACGGCTTCAACATGCCCTGTCTTTCCGCTTGAAACCTCCTCATATGTCGGGTCTTTTCCATGTCCCCCCGTATACCCGGAAACGACGCCCAAAACACCTTCCAGTTTTTCGAAAGGATGCTCCATGCACCAAAAACAACCCCCTGCAAAGGTCGCTTTTTCAAGTTTGCTTTGGGCAGGTGAATCAGTTTGCATCAATAGTATTGCAGGTAATAAAAAGACAAATTTAGTATTTTTACCAAACATAATTGCCTCCTTTTCTGAACCGTCCACCGTTATAAATATTAGATGCCCTTTCAGTCGCAAAGATGTTCATATAACTTTCGACTGAAAAAGATAAACTCTTCTTTCTCCAATTTTCTTGGTCTGGCAAGATTGACATGAATATCCTCGCGGATGCGGCCGGGATTTTTGCTCATCACGAGTATTCTGTCTGAGAGGGTGATGGCTTCGTTAACATCATGGGTTACAAAGATGATAGTGTGGGATAGTTTTTCCCAGAGCGAAAGAAGGAGGTTCTGCATCTCTTCTCGGGTCTGGGCATCTAAAGAGGCAAAGGGTTCATCCATAAATAAAATTTGGGGTTTAAGAATGAGCACCCTTGCGAGAGCCACCCGTTGCTTCATCCCACCGGAAATTTCCCGGGGAAGGTAGTCCCTGAACTCGGTGAGTCCCACAAGAGCAAGGAATCGATCCACCTCTTTCCTGATGCCCTTTTTGTCTTTGTTTCGACCTCTCAGGCCAAAGGCGATATTCTCCTGTACCGTCAACCATGGAAAAAGCGTATCCTCCTGAAAGACCACACAGCGGTCAGTTCCAGGGTCTGACACGGGTTTGCCATTCAAGAGAATCTCTCCCGAACTGGGTGTCAGGAAACCTGCTAACATTTTCAGGAGTGTCGATTTGCCACACCCACTCCGGCCTAAGATACAGATCATCTCACCACTTTTGACGCTAAAGTCGATACAATCCAATACCGTAAGAAACGACCCATTGACACTAAAGACTTTCCTGAGTTTGTTAATCTCAAGGATTGTTTTCCTTGTCCCGGGATCAGTTTTCGAGATGGCCGTCAGTTTGGGTCTCAAGACGTTCTCCTGGCGCTTTTAAAACAGAACCTCAATGATATTGTGAGCAATTGATCACCTAATCGGCCCATTATTGCGATAATGATGATACCCACCACAATTATGTCTATACGTCCCAACATCCTGGCATCCATAATGACCGCCCCGAGACCGTTGGGAACCCCCGTGAGTTCTCCGAGTACCAGATAGGCCCATGCAATACCCAAACCCAGACGCAGTCCGGTCATCATATGTGGCATGGAGCCGGGAAGCAAAATGGCGAATGTGCCACGCAGCCTTTTTACGCCCATCATGGCGCCTGCCTGCAGAAGAAGCGGGTTGATCTGTCTGGCGCCAGCGGCGGCATTGAGATAGATTGGAAAGAAGGCAGCTAATGCCACCAGGAATACCGTTGTCTTCATCCCTATGCCAAACCAGACCAGGGCCAACGGAAGCCAGCTTATACCCGGCACTGCCCTAAGGGCATTTACGGTAGTACCCATGAGTCTTTGAACCACAGAGAGACGCCCTGACAGGATTCCCAGCGGAATTCCGAAAATGACGGCGACCCCAAATCCGGTGCCCACCCTGATAAGACTCGCTGAGGCATCGCCAAGGAACCGGCCGGCAAAAGAGGCATCTCCAACCTTACCAAAAATATAGTTATAACCTGCCCTGCCGACTTCCAGGGGATGGGGAAGAAGATATGTGGGAATCAACCCGGTTTCGCTTGCGGCAATCCATGCGGACAGGAATAGAGCCGGTATAAGCCATGGCAATAGTGTGAGCTTGGTTTGTCCACTTCGGCCCCAGGCCCGGAAGGTCCCACGCCGGGGGGGGAATACGGGATTTCTAATGAGATTGTTTTCCCTTTTTGTCATACCGACTTTCACCTTCAGACTTCCGGTCCTCTTTGATCCTCTTAACAAAAGAAAGATCAAAAAGCCTTTTATAGTCCGGCTGTTTTTCAATAACTTTCAATGCCTGCATGCGTCTGCCAAGGGTTTGGACCTTTTTAACAAAGTCATCGTCCATTTCCCATGCCAGTTCCATGTTTGAGGAAGCCTCCTTGAGGATGGCCAGAGGAGTTCCGAATGTTGAGGCCTTTTTCAGCCATTCATCTTTATGGGACAGAAGGTGTTCGGTCGCCCTGGCGTGCGCGAGGACCAACCGGAAAACAAGTTCGGGTGTGTCTTCAATGGTTTTTCGTTTTACCAACATTCCGGCATTTATCGTGCCGATGGATTCGCCATAGTAGGGATATGAAAGAATCTTTCCGTAACGCTGGTGAACAGCGAGGGTAGGAAAAGGTTCCCCTGAAAGAAAGGCATCGATACCCCCTCTGGCAAGGGCTATACCCATATCAAAAAAGTCGACCCGGGTTAAGCGAACATCTTTGTCAGGAATGAGGCCGTTCCTTGTGAGGGTCTCTCTGAGAAGAATTTCGTGCATAGTGCCGGGTACATATCCGATTTTCTTCCCTTTCAAGTCCTTTATTGTTTTTACAGGACCTCCTTTTTTTACGACTAACGCGGAGCACTTATTGCAAAGGGCCGCCACCAGGACAACCGGTTGCCCCTGTGAAGCGGAATGGATAGCGTGGGCTAAGGTAGTCCCGCACATGTCTAAGCTTCCGGCAAGAAGTGCCACTTTCTGATCTGCGGGATTGGTGAAAGAGAATACAGTGCTTTTTTGGCCTTGTGGCAAAAACTTCTGATAAAAAAATGGTTGAATCGTCTGGGCCGTCTTCCATGTGCCCACTTTGATATCACTTGCCATCCCAACCGTATGTAAAAAGAAAAAGGAGCAGGTTAATACCAAAAGCACCGCTGATAAACGCTTCATTTAGCTTCTCTCCTTTTATTAGGATCAGTTTGCAATTTTTTGTACCCTGTTCCCCTCATGTTCAAAGCAGTTGGATGGCAAATCAGGATCCCAGCCCATCTCTGATTGTATCTGCCTGCATTGCTCTAATCCTACCCCTCTTCCCTTGCCTGTATCGGTTTTGCCGTCCCGGGGACTGGCTCCAACCTCCGGAAAAAAGAGATTCGCCCCTGCAAGTAGGGATGCGGAGTGGGGTTCATGGGTACAGTGGGCCTTTGGAACATCACCCATTACAAGACGGCTGACCGCAACCATCCTGGCCATTTCAAGCTCGCTGATCATACCATGCTTTTCCATGGGAGATCCGGGGAAATTGATTCGCCTCATGACACCACTGTATGTGGCACGGTGCTTTCTTGCTAAAACCATGAGATCCACAATTTCTTCAGTATCATGTTCCGGGCCGACCGGTTCAACGCAATTCATCCATTGCAATCCCACATCACTGAATACGCTTATGGTTCGGGTGCGCTTCTCACCTGTAAAGGGAGTGTCCATGCCTTCCCCCAAACGTACCGCGTGGTAAGCGCCCACAAATCCGGCGTCCAAAAGCCTTTCCCCTTCTTTATGGTTGATGTCACGGGTGTTGGCCACCAGGGGAGTTGCAACCTCATTCCTTAGCATCCGCCCTGTTTCCAAAAGCCTTTCAAAGGAGTAAGTGCCTGTGGTCATGAGGTTCAATGCATCAGCCCCTCCGGATTCAGCAAACCTTGCCCATCTCAGGATTTCATCATCACTGAATTCAATCTTGTCTTTAAATATGCCCGCTTTAACGGTAAGGGAACAGAAGCTGCAATTAAAGGGACAGGCCTCCACATTGATGCCTATATGATAATGGTTTTCGCCTTTGCCTTTGAACTGATGCCTTGAAATCCGGTCAGCCGTCTCCATAAGGGCATAGGTTTCTTTGGAATGAAGATCGAGACGCATAAGACTAAGCGCTTCGTAACGGGAAATACCGCCGCAATCCCCTCCTTTATCCAGAATGTCTGCTATTTTGGGTGAAATTTTCCAACTCATAATAGTAATACTCCCTGAGGCTTTTCACGTTTCTATTTCATCAGATTTTTGGTAGCGTCCGGCCCCGAAGTTCCGGAGTTGTATGGCAAAAGCAGTTTGGATCTATCGCCACATGTTTCGCACTCTTTCAAAATGGGGGTCAGAAAAGACCAGCAGAGTTCAACACCATCCTGCCGCCAAAAGAGCATGTGATCACCCAGCATACAGTCGAGAAGCACTTTTTCGTAAGCATCCAGAATGGGGCCGGTGTAGTTCTGGTGATAATGAAAATCCATCGTGACCGATCTCAGGCATACTCTTGCACCAGGGTTTTTTGTTTGAAACGTCAACGATATTTTTTCATCCGGGTAGATCCCCAGAATGAGTCGATTGGCAGTAATGTGCTCTCCCAGGATCGCTCGAAACATGGAGTGAGGGACCTCCTTAAACTGGATAACGATTTCAGTTATTTTTTTGGCTAATCTTTTTCCTGATGTCAGGTAAAAGGGCACACCCTGCCAGCGCCAATTGTCTAAGAAAACCTTCATCATGGCAAATGTGGGGGTCAAGGAATCAGGGTTTATGCCGGGCTCATCCCTATAGGCCGGGACCTGTTTTCCATCAATAGAGCCCGCGCTGTACTGCCCAAGGACCAGGTAGCCCTGAAGATCGTCCGTGGGAAAAGGCCTCATGGTTCTGTATACCTTAACCTTCTCGTCACGGACCCGGTCGGCCTCGAACAGGGAAGGGGGGTCCATAGCCGTAAGGGCGAGGATTTGCATCATATGGTTCTGGAACATATCTCTTAAGACACCAGCCTGTTCGTAGTATCCCGCCCTGTGCTCTACTCCCAGGGATTCGGCCGCGGTAATACTTACATGATCAATGTATCTTCTGTTCCAGATGGGCTCAAAGATGGCGTTGGCGAAACGGAACATGAGAATATTCTGGACTGTTTCCTTGGCCAGGTAATGATCAATCCGGAAGATTTGGTGTTCTCGAAAATGCTCATGTAGCGATTGGTCCAGATCTATGGCGCTATCCAGGTCACGACCGAACGGTTTTTCCACAACGATCCTTACCCAGTCATTAACCCCTTCGCCTTCTTGCGAAAGACCCGCTTTACCCAACATTTGTGCTGTTGATTTATAAAGGGAAGGGGGGATCGCCAAATAGAAAATTCTGTTTCCTTTGGTGCCATGTTTTTTGTTCAGCTCCCTGAGGTACTCTGCCATGGCATTGAAAGAGGAGGGTTCTTCGTAGTCAATAGAATGATAGTAAAGCGACGAGGAAAAGACCTGCCACTTGGAATCATCCAGGATGTCTACGGTTTTCAAAGCATTTTTCATCCTATCCCTGAATTCCGGAGTGCTCAGATTGGTCCGGGCACATCCAAGAATAAGGAAGGGATTCGGCAGTCCATTATTGAGATACAGATTAAAAAGGGCTGGAACGATTTTCCTGGAAGTCAAATCGCCCGAGGCTCCCACAATAACAATTATACAAGGTTCAGGTCTTTCCTCGGTGAGACAGGACTCAAATGGAACAGCCAGATCCGGGGCTGTCGTTGCAGCCTTGGTGACTTGATCCATACCGTCTCTTTCATTCGATTTGTTCATAGCAAAATCTTCCCCTCTTTAGGGTTTATTAGTCTCAACCGCCGAATGGCCGCCAAACTCCCGGCGAAGTGCCGCCACAAGCTTATCAGAAAAAGAATCCTCTACTTGAGAGCTAAATCTGCGCATTAAAGATAAAGCGATAACCGGTGCTGAAACCCCGGTCTCTATAGCTTGTTGCAAAGTCCATCGACCTTCTCCCGAATCCTCCACGTACCCCTTTATATCCGAAAGCCTTTCATCTTTTGAGAATGCGGCCTCAGCAAGCTCCAGCAGCCATGAACGTACCACACTCCCCTGGTTCCACAGGTGTGCAATGTCAGCATAGTTGAGAGATTCGGAGTATGGGGATGCTTTCAGGATATCAAACCCCTCCCCATACGCCTGCATCATACCGTACTCTATACCGTTGTGAACCATCTTAACGAAGTGACCGGCACCAATCGCTCCGCAGTTAAGATATCCTTGTTCCGGGGCTAACGTTTTGAATATGGGCTCAAGATAGCGGTATGTCTCCTTGTCCCCTCCAATCATCAGGCAATAGCCAATCTTCAGACCCCATATACCGCCGCTGACACCGGCATCTACAAGTTTGATCTCCTTTTCGGCCAGCAGTTCAGCGCGTCGAATATCATCCTTGTAATAGGTATTCCCACCGTCAATGACAAAATCCCCCGGGGAGAGCATATCTTTGAGCTGCAAGATATGATCATCAACCGCAGGTCCGGCAGGCAACATGAGCCAGGTAACACGCGGCGGGGTGAGCTTATCTACCACTTCGCTGAGTGAATAGGCGCCAACAGCCCCTTCAGTTGCAATCTGATCCGTTTTACCGGGTGTTCGATTATACGCGACGACCTGGTGACCTCCCCGCAAGAGTCTTTTCGCCATGTTCATCCCCATCCTGCCCAATCCAATCATGGCTATTTGCATTACATATCCTCCTTATTTACTTAACCACAGGCCCGTCCTTTCAGGTTAAAGAAAAACTTGAGACCCTTTTTCACCTTATCTGAAAATATCTTGGGGGAAAAGAACGTGCCGGCCACGCGCTTATTGATCTCACCAAGCGTCGGGTAGGGGTGGACGGCAGAGGCCAGTGTAGAAAGCTTTACCTTCCCATTCAATACTGCCACCCATTCATTGAGCAGTTCCCCTGCCTGCGGTCCCATGATCTGAACTCCGAGAGGTTTTTCAGTTTTATCCAGAATCATCTTGATCTTACCGATCCTTTCCCCTTCCGCGAGGCTTCGGTCATTGTCCTTGAACGCTTCTATCCAGATAGCATAATCAATCCCTGCGGCCTTGGCCGCCTTTTCATTCATGCCTATGCCGGCAAGTTCAGGATCCGTATAAGTACACCATGGAAGAAATGTATAGTCGGTCTTCCTGGGAAGATGAAAAATGGCGTTGCTGATCACAATTCCGCCTTCATATCCCGCAGCGTGCGTAAATTGATAGGCACCTGTAACATCACCTGCCGCATAAATATGTTTGATGTTTGTCCTCAACCTGTTATCCACTTTTAGGCCCTTCTTATCTGACTCAACACCGATATTTTCTAAACCCAGGCATTCCGTATTAGGTTTTCTTCCAAGGGCCACTAAGATTTTTTCGGCCCTCAGACTGATTTCTTTTCCATCTCCATCCTTAATCAATACCTCTCGCTCTGTGCCCCGTTCCCCCGCACGGATTATGATCGCGTTCAGGTAAAACTCCACACCGTCTAAACTGAGGACTCCCATCAGTTCATCAGCTAAGTCCTTATCCTCTTTGCTCAAGATCTGGCCACTCCTTTGTACCACAATGACCTTTGAACCCAACCGGGAAAAGGCCTGTGCCATCTCCGTTGCAATGGGGCCGGCACCCAAAATAATCATCGATGACGGTAGATGGTCCAGAGAAAAGATCTCTTTATTGGTAACATAAGGGGTATTATCCAGGCCCTCAATTGGGGGAATGGCGGGCGATGAACCTGTTGCGATAACCCAGCTTTTAGCCGAATGTGCATTCCCGTTTAACTGGATGGTGTGTTCGTCAGCGAACGTTGGGGCGCCAAATTCTACCTTGGCACCTAAAGAGCAGAACCTCTCTTGAGAATCGTGCTTTTGAATCGTACCGATTACGGATCGAATCCTGGCTGTCACCTCCCTGTAATCCACCGGCGGCAGTTCAACAGACGGAAGACCGAATGCCTTTGAGTTTTTCATAAGATGGTAAACATTGGCTGTTCTGATCAAGGTCTTGCTCGGAACACAGCCAAAATGAAGACAATCACCGCCAAGTTCCATTTCCTTTTCAACCAGAAGTGTTCTGGCCCCTAACTGGGCCGCGCCCGATGCCACGGTCAGGCCTGCCGCACCTCCGCCTATGATACCTATATCAAAGTCATAATCCGTCATGACATCCTCTTTAAAAATAATAAAGTAACAGTTTAAGTGAATAAAAGACCGCTGGAGCTATGAGTATCTTTTTTCTTTTCATATAAGCCTTGCTTTCCGGACCTCCTAAAGGGCTTATGAAAACATTGGGTCTCGATGATCATTGGCTGTTAATTTTTTCCACAACATATAGCTTTATCCGGTCTTGAACACCCTTTAATTGGACGCTTAAAGATCTCTTAATCATCAGGTCTTTATATAAATAAGAGTAAACCGTCTCGGATATGACCACATCACCCCCTTTGGCCATAGACTGAATACGCTGGGTGATGTTTACGGATGAGCCGACAATCCCATACTTGGCCCTGGTTTCGGAGCCAATATTTCCCACTACCACTTCACCTGCATTCAGACCAATCCCCATTTCGAGTTCAGGCAAGTTTTCTTCCATCATTTCGGTATTGAATGCCTTCATCTCATTTTGCATCGCTAAGGCGCATTGAACAGCTCGATAAACCGTGGGTCCAATCGGGTGATCCAGTGGATCAAAAAAGACAAGTACTCCATCTCCGAAAAAATCGACTATAATTCCTTGATATTCCGTTATGACTTCAATCATATGGGAAAAATAGTGATTTAAAATACTGATTGTCATCTCAGGGCTCAGGGTTTCCGACAGAGGGGTAAAACCCCGAATATCACAAATCAATATGGCCACCTCGCGTTTCTCACCACCCAGTCTGGTTGCCTCTGGCCGATTCATTAGTTCTTTGGCAATTTTTTGATCTACATATCGTCCAAAGGTGTTGCTGATAAAGTCCCTTTCCTTTAGCCCTTTTACCATTGTGTTAAAGCTCTTTCCCAACTGGCCGATTTCGTCACGGCTTCTTATGGAAAGAGGGTCACCGTAATCACCTTGAGCAACCTGTTCCGCCGCCAGAGAAATCTTTCTTATGGAATTGGCCATGTTCCCCGCAACAAGTCGAATTATAAATAAGACAAAAATAATAGATATGGCCGCGGCTATAGCATAATACAAGCGAAATTTTACAATGGGGGCCAGAACTTTTTCGCCCGGAGCAAACAGAATAATGGCCCATGGGGCTTTCTTAGTCTTGTAAAACCCACTTACTTCACGTGGAGGATGTCCCGGACCTAAGAAGGTTCCAAATGGCTTTTCCTTCATGCCTGCCAGAACCTCTGATTCCAATGGATCATTCGTTTCCCCAAGTCGAGTGCGCCCTTTCATCATCGCTTCAGTATGAGCAAGATATCGCCCTTCCCTGTCAACCATGCACGCCATATCGCTTTGCCACCAGCCGAGACTTATGATATCCTGCATGAGGTGATCAAAACGTAGCGTCACCTCCAGTGTACCTACCGTTCGACCTGATTCATCCTTGAAATCCGAAACAAGGCTTACTGTCTCCCGCCCCGTGTGAGGGTCGTAGTGCGGCGGCGTCACGCTCGATATTCTTGCCCTGTGAAACCGCATCATTCTCCCTCTTCCCATTTGAAATCCGTGGCCAGGAACCGGCATAGACTCACGTCTATCATTTGCCCATTGCAAATCGACCTTTGTGACGCCCTCCAGCTCTTTTAGCTGTTTAAGAATCCATTCCTGAACCGCGTATCCGCCCCTGCTGTCGGAGGTTTCATGAAAGCCCTTAATCAGCTCAATGGGTAGGCTCAGTCTCATATCAACATGGTGAGCAGCTCGCTGGAGTTTGAGTATCGCGGCCTCTCTCCATTCATCCAACATGATTTCCTTTGCATAGATAAAACCAAACAAGCCCATTAGAAATAGAAGAAGCGCCACGGGAAATATTAAAAAGAAGGCAAGACGTTGTTTCAAGCTTGTAATCATTGTAAAACTATTTTCTCCATTATCGTTGATGTCTTATGAATAACATGGGGAAATTACACACAACCTGGGCGCCAAATCTATTTTTGTTATTTCCATACTATTTACTGCTCTTCTTTTTATTTTCCAATTCAAGCTGTCCTTTCTTCAAGGTTTTGGAAACTACATTTCTGCCCGAAAAGGAAATCTGACAGTAAATGTTACGCCCTTTTCCGGGTTCGGGTGGAAAGAAATATCTCCTCCGTGACTCTTCACAATCTTTTTCACGATACCGAGTCCCAAACCGGTCCCTTCATCCTTTGTCGAAAAAAAAGGGCGAAAAATACTCTCTTGATGTTCTTTTGTTATGCCGCAGCCGTAGTCAACAACTTCCAGAATCACCCAGGAATTTTCCAGGGAAGTGCGCACAACCACGTTCTCTCCTGCCGAAGAGGCCTGGACAGCATTGGTCATTAAATTTAAAAAGGCCTGTTTGACCCTCGGACCATCCAGAAAAACAGTGGACACCGAGGTATCCAGATCGGTTTCCATCTCCACGTCCTTCTTCTTGGCAATTGTCTGAGCTATTTTTACCGAATCCAGGACCAGGTCATTGAACTTCGTCTCAGTGGGTTCTATTTTCAGGGGTTTCCCGAAATCAAGCATCTCCCTGACCATGGATTCCAGACGTGCCGTCTCTTGAATCACGATGCCGAGTTTTTTCTGATCAGGGTCGTCCTGCCCCAGCTTTTTAGAGACCTGGTTAGCAAGACCGCCAATCGCCATGAGGGGAGTTTTCATATCATGAGCTATTTCCGACACTTCCTTGCCAACAGCAGCAAGACTCTCGGCCCTGACAAGGGCCCTGTGTTTTTTCCTCTCTTTCTCAACCAGAAATCCAAGGATCAATGCAATGACAATATAGAGAACACCTTCTAAAAGCCTGTAGAAATCTTCGAACGAAAATCCTTGCCACTGTGTGATGGCATATGGAAAAAAGAGGACTGAAACGCTTATGCAGACATATGCGGTCCCCTTCATTCCAAACCATAAACTTCCAAGAACCAGTGGCATATAGAAGAGCATCCGGTAAACAGCATGGTAGTGTCCTAAGCCAGGGAAGGTCAAATAATGGAGGCAAAGGATGCTGCCGATCATGATGGCAATGAGCGCAATTTTTATCTGTTCTTTATTAATAGACATGACTTAACTTTCAAAGTGAGAAAATGAAAATCGTGCTTATCGATTTTGTCCTGGATCTTTGCCGCAAAATCCTCATAATGAAAAAAGATGTTCTTGGCACCTATTGCGCAGTTCTTGAACGATATCTGAAGACTCTCCTGTGCAAAAACGGTTTTTCCTACAAAGGCAGGGGGACGGGATGTTCTCGAAGTGGCGTATTTTGGTCCTGAAGCAGGATAGCTGAAGGGCCAAAATCCCGCAGTGAGC
>DAOUXC010000171.1 GCA_030666795.1 Desulfobacteraceae bacterium | reverse complement strand
CGGAATCGAAGAAAAGACTGCTTCAGCCTTCACGTCTGTCAACTTCATATCCGAACAGTTTCGCGGTACTCATTTACCGGATAAACCAGAAAGCCCC
This sequence comes from Desulfobacteraceae bacterium, assembly GCA_030666795.1. GTDB lineage: Bacteria > Desulfobacterota > DSM-4660 > Desulfatiglandales > Desulfatiglandaceae > JAIOSR01. The sequence continues at coordinate 7,608 of DAOUXC010000171.1, read as the reverse complement.
GGCCCGGAGTTTGGATAGATTCTGCTATTTATTCACGATTTTTTGATTATTACACTCTTCAGGCTAATAAGTAAATATATTGTTCCAAAGATTTCAAAACCGCTATCCTGTCTAAAAGTTATGTTTACCTGTTCCCATACATTTTTTGAAGCCTGCACAGGGATTTACGAATTAATGCACATTTTTTTGTGCACTTTTTTGGTTCCTTTCGTTGACTGAACCGGGATTTTATGTTGGTATTGAGAGAGAAAATAAAAAACAGGTTTGCCTAAAGAGAGGGCCAATATGAATAAGAAAACTACAATTCTTGTTGTTGATGACGAACATGGAGTACGTCAGTCCTTTAACCTGGTTTTAAAAGACGAGTACGATGTCCTCCTTGCCGAAAATGGGCAAGAAGCTATTGATATTTTTATAAACAATCCTGTTGACTTGATTCTATTAGACATCCGCCTGCCGGATATAGACGGTGTTGAACTGTTGGAAAAACTCAAGGAAGTTGACGCAAATACCGAGATCGTCATGGTCACGGCGGTCAATGAAATTCAGACAGCAGTCAAGGCAATAAAAATGGGGGCTTATGAATATGTAATAAAGCCTTTTGACGTTGATGATGTCTTGACTATCATCCACCGTGCCTTAGAAAAACGCAGGCTCATAAAGGAAGTAACCTATCTGAGAAGTGAACTGGAAAGGTTCAAGCCATTTGAAAAGATGGTAGGCAAGGATAAAAAGATGCTGGAGATTTTTCATTTAATATCAACGATTTCTGATGGTGACGGCGCAGTCCTTATACAGGGAGAAACCGGAACAGGCAAGGAACTGGTTGCCAGGGCCATACATAACCGGAGTATCAGGAGGAACCAGCCTTTTGTGGTTGTCAATTGTGCGGCCATACCTTCAGCCGTGATGGAGAGCGAAATCTTCGGACACAATAAAGGCGCTTTTACGGACGCCGTACAGACCACCCTTGGAAAACTGGAAATTGCCAATAAAGGCACCGTTTTTTTAGATGATATTGACACCCTGGATATCAATATGCAGGGCAAACTGCTCAGGGCTATCCAGGAAAAAGAGTTTGAAAGAGTAGGTGGGAACAAAGTCTTCAAGGTGGATATCAGGTTTGTGGCGGCCTCCAATAAAAACCTTAAGAAGCTGATATCACAAGGGGATTTTCGGGAGGACCTTTTTTACAGGTTGAATGTTTTTCCCATAAAGCTGCCCCCTTTAAGGGATAGAAAAAGTGATATCCCCTTGCTCATAAGACATTTTTTGGAGGTCTATTCCAAAAAGATGGGAAAATCGCCAAAAGATTTTTCCAAAAGGGCACTGAATGCATTACTGAGGTATGATTGGCCGGGTAATGTTCGGGAAATTGAGAACCTGATTGAAAGATTATCAACGGTAACAAAAAAGCCAGTCATCCAACTCCGCGATATATTTTCACCCACCAGGGGCACCGAAAAAATCAAAGACATGAAGCTTAAAGATGCTGTTAGTGAATTTGAGAAACGGTACGTTTCCGAAATCCTTCAAAGTGTTAATGGGAACAGAAAAAAGGCGGCAGAAATATTAGGGATACACCGGAACACCCTTTTAGGCAAATTGAATGAAGAATTCTGAAAACCACATGACCTCTAAGGGGCCTTTATTTTTTTCATGTTATCATAAGGAGTTATTTTGATCATTTTTTCTTTTTACAACTCAACTGAATCACGCAACTTTTTTGCCTAATGCACAATAAAATGTGCATATGCACATTTTATTGTGCATTTTGTCCGTTGTTGATTCTATTTTCTCAGTTTTCAATCCATCCATAATTCGAAAGATACATTTTCATTTCTTACAATATACCGCTAAAATATGATAACCTCCCTCCTATGTTTGGGCCTGAACATATCATTGTTCTCACGACTGTATAAAAGAGACCTTACTATAATTTCCCTTGCTGGTTCAAAAATTCTTTTCTCATAGAAGCAATTCCGCTCTGGCGGGATAAGGATATAGAGGTTAAGACTCGCTCCTACAAAGCGATTACTTACAGTCTGTGGGAGCAAGCCTTTGTGACGACAATCCTGCCGGATCTTGAGCTACGCTCATAAAGCCGGTCCTGCCCATCGCGGGCGCGTTCGGATATACGGGTCGAGTTTCATGAAAATGCACAAAAAAATGTGCGTAATGCATAATTTTTTGTGCATTTTTTGTTTGATTTTAGGAAAAATTGAATAAAATCAAGCTAATAGGGGATGGCACGATAATTGCTGATAAGTATATTCCTATGAGTTGGCAAAACATTCCGACCCGGCAGAAGAAATCCGGGTTTTAAATAGTTTTTGATACGGGAGAGAGATCAATGCTGATAAATATGGAAAATAACACAGCCAAATTGCATGAATTATCTGTCATCAAAGAGCTTAATGAAGCAACGAGCAAGAGTCTGGATAGTAATGATCTGCTGAATGTAACCCTGGAAAGGGCCATGGCCGTATCCAGTGCCCAGATTGGCTCTGTCTTAATGCTTGAATCAGAGAAAGGGCGTTTTCGTGTCGGCGCCTCGAGGAGTCCGGGATCCGGGCCCAGAAAAAATTCTTACATAAAAATCAATGAATCCCTTGGACAACATGTTGTATTCAAAAAGGAACCCCTCCTCGTTCAGGACATTGAGAACGATTCGAGAACCCGCAAGTCAAACAATCCCAAATACGGACCGCCGTCATTTTTGAGCATGCCGATTCTCGCAGGAGAAAATTTATTAGCGATTATGAATCTTTCCCATAAGGATACAAAACAGGTATTTGATGCCAATGACGAGCTAAATCTGTCCATAATGACCGGCGAGCTTGGCATGGCCCTGGAAAATGCAAGACTTCATTCAAATGTGGAAAAATGCATGAAAAATATTCAAGAGTGCAACGAAAAGCTGTCATTCTCTAATGAAAAGCTTCAAAAAGAGATCACCAAAAGAATGGGCGCGGAGGAGGCCGTGAAGGAAAGCGAAGGTCTGTTTAAATCTCTCGGTGAAAACGCTCCTGATATAATTTACACCCTGAATTTGGAAGGATTACTTACCTATGTCAGCCCAGCGTGGAAAAGAATTCTTTGCCATAAGAGAGAAGAGGTAATAGGGAAGCATCTTTTAGATTATGTAAGAAAGGAAGACGCAAAAGGGTATCTTCGAACCTTTAAACTCGTAAGGGACCGCGAGGAAAAAATAGGAGATGCAACTGTCTCCCTGTTGGACAGGGATGGATCCCTTCGCCTTTTTAAGGCAAGTTGCTCCCCTAATTTCGATTCTGAAGGGAAAATGATAGGAGTAGTGGGTGTTCTTAAAGATATTACGCAACAACGCCAATTGGAAGTGCAGCTTCAACAGTCTCAGAAGATGGAGGCTATAGGGACATTGGCCGGGGGAATCACCCATGACTTTAACAATATTTTGGGTGCTATTCTTGGATATACCGATCTTGCCATTTTAGAATCTAAAGATGAGAGCAGAATCAGGCAACACTTAGAGAAGATACAGGAAGCCGGTCATCGGGCAAGGGATCTTGTTAATCAGATCCTTACATTTAGCCGGCAAACAAAGCAGGAACGGTTACCGGTTCAGCTCAACAGCATCGTCAATGAGGCACTGAAAATGCTCAGGGCATCTTTGCCGAGCACCATAGAAATCCGCCAGAATATACAGGCAGACAAGGGCACTGTCGAGGCTGATCCCACTCAGATTCATCAGGTCCTGATGAATCTCTGCACTAATGCCGCCCATGCCATGCAGGAAAATGGCGGTTTACTCGAGATAGGCATTCAGAATATGGATTTTGGATTACGCGGAGCGGATTATGAAAAGGAAGAAAAAAATACCACCTTAGAGGCGCATGCTTCCGATTTCATGGGCCAGGCGAATCAAATTTCCGAATCCCAGATCGAATATCTGGATATTCTTCCGGGCCCCTACCTGAAATTGACGGTTCGTGATACGGGCATTGGCATGACCCCGGATGTTCTGGGACGGATCTTTGATCCCTACTTCACCACCAGGGAAAAGGCCCAGGGAACCGGATTGGGATTGTCAGTCGTCCACGGGATCATAAAGAGTCATGGTGGCTCTATCACCGTTGAAAGCGAGCCCGGACAGGGAACCACCTTCCACGTGTATCTTCCCCGAATGGAGTATTCAATGGAAATAAAGTACAAAATGGCCGCATCCCCCTACAAAGGGATTCCCACCGGTCATGAGCGCATCCTTTTTGTGGACGACGAGGAGGCATTGGTAGACATAGGCAGACAAATGCTTGAGCACTTGGGATATGAATTAGTTACAAGAACGAGTAGTATCGAGGCATTGGAGCTTTTCAAGGCGGAACCCGATGGATTTGACCTGGTCATCACGGATATGACCATGCCCAATATGACGGGTGACAAATTGGCCAGGGCAATGATGAAAATCCGCCCCGATATCCCGATTATACTCTGCACGGGTTTCAGCGAACGGATCACCGAAAAAAACGCAGGGGAGATAGGGATAAAAAAACTTGCCATGAAGCCGCTTGTTATTCGCTACCTTGCCGAGGCCATCAGGGAGGTGTTGGAGAATTGAGCCTGACGTCGCCAAAATCGAGGCTGCCGCTCGTCAGATCCCGCGTTTTCGGGGAGACCGAGACGTCAAGTTAGAGGATTGATGTTATGGAAAGGCTTCCGAGTCTTAATCTGAAAATTGTGACAGTTCCTTCCTTAGATGATATCGCCTGAGAAAATAGATATTGGCTTTCAAAAAGTCCACTTGACTGAATTGAACCCATTGAAATAAATAGAAAGATAATTTACGGCCAATATTGAGCGACATCCGGACTTCAAAAATTTTCGAGACTTCTTGACTGTCATAATGTTTGGTATTTACTGGTTGGAGGCTACGGGGTAAAAACGACTCCCTCGCCGGATTTTTATATAGGTACACAAGCTGCGTTCCTTAATTTGGGTTTCATTACAAGAAATATTTCCGGATATCGATCATACTTTCCGACTGTAAGACTGATAACCCCCTAATCATTTGAGACCAGCCACATTTTCTCACCGGAGAGCCTGATGACATACAAAAACGTTCTATTGATCGTGGCCGTGATTTTATTGGCTGGCTGTGCACCATTTACGTCAAATCTATCACCGGTGTTCCCGAAATCAAAGCCTCAGATGAGGATCATTAAAACTCCATCTCTGGATAACAGTCAGTTGAAAACATTCTCCGTGGTCCCGGTCTCACGCTTGAAAAAGGGACCGCTCCTTACAAACGAGATTATGGAGATGCATATGCTGTTTTTCATACGGAATGCCTTTGAATTTCGCGGTTACAGGCATGTAGACGGGGCTGAAAACCCGGATTTTTTAGTAACCATAGACGGCCTTGTATCATTTAAACCAGATAACTCCCTGCCCAAGGCATTGACTTCTCCGGCGTGGCTTTCCATACAGGGTATATCAAAGGACTTCGTTTCAACCCGGATGACCACTCAGACCCACAAAATACCGGCCCATACCGGGAGTACGGTTTATCCTGATATCCGCATTGATGTCCTTGACCCTGATATGTTAAAACCGGTCTGGACCGGGATAGGCTGGGCAGCGGCCAAAAATCCGGACTTACGCATTTCTTGTCAGACCATAGCCATATTTCTCTTAGGTGAGTTTCCACAAGGGCCCTTTTCCTGCAATGATGTGATGGGGGCTTTCGGGTTTGCCTTTTATACATTTACGAACAATGGAAATGATTATTATCCTACTGTATTTCAGGTGATTGATAATTCTCCCGCGGGCAGGGCAGGTGTAATAAAGTATGACATGATAGCATCGATTGACGGTCTCTCAGTAAAAAATAGACCGCTTTCAGAGATAATTGAAATCTTCCGTAAAGGATCGGGCAATAAAAGGTCTCTCACTCTACTGCGGGGCAATCAGAAGGTTGACATTTCCATCTCTCCGCTTTCCCGCTAAAGCGGGACGGGATATTCCGGCGAAAGCAAATTGCGCTTATTACAATGATACATGAGAGGTTGCAATTCATTGACAGATCGGAGAGATAGGGGTACTTTGCCAGAATTATATGATAACCATTCACGGGTTCAAGGTTGAGATGTTCTGGGTTCAGGTCCTGAAATTAAACGGCATTAAATGCTCAAGTATTTACGACAATGTATGGCTTGAGTAAGGGGAATCTTATGGAAAACAGCAATTCAGACTTTGAGGTGTCCAAATTGGGCGAGTGCAGTATCTCGTCAATGATGTCCGGTGTGCAGTTCGTAGACGAGGAAGTCCGTGTGCTCTATGATTTGAACCAGAAAAAGGTAGAATCCCTCATAGAGTCCGGCAAAAGACCCGCTTGTTTTGAGATGGCAGGGCCAAGGGAAAAGATATACTTTGATCCTTCCAAGCTCAAGTGCGGGATCGTGACTTGCGGGGGCATATGTCCGGGTCTGAACGACGTGATAAGGGCCATCGTGTTAAGCCTCTTCCACCACTACGGAGTACATACCGTTTTCGGATTCCGTTACGGGTATGAGGGTCTGTCGCCCAAGTATCGCCACTCAACCATAGAACTGACCCCCGAAAGGGTAACGGATATACATCAGAGCGGTGGCACCATCCTGGGTTCATCCCGCGGGCCCCAGGATGTCTCCGAGATGGTTGATACCTTGGAACGAATGAATGTGGGTATACTTTTTGCCATAGGCGGAGACGGCACCCTGCGTGGGGCCCAGGCGATATCGGAGGAGATAGGAAAGCGCCGGCTAAAAATAAGCGTGATCGGCATCCCGAAGACCATTGACAACGACATTTCGTATATGAGTAAGTCCTTTGGTTTTGAGACCGCGGTAGGCGAGACCAGGTCCGCGATCTACAGTGCACACATGGAGGCGGTGGGCGCAAGAAACGGAATCGGCCTTGTGAAACTCATGGGCCGCAATTCCGGATTTATATCGGCCAATGCAACCTTAGCCAATGCCGAGGTCAATTTTTGCCTGGTGCCGGAGGTCCCTTTCACCCTCGACTCGTTTCTCGATGCGTTAAGGGAACGGCTCGAAAAACGGGGGCACGCTGTGGTGGTGACGGCCGAGGGGGCCGGGCAGGATCTTATGGAAGAAACCCAGGGACGGGATAAATCCGGCAACATCCGCCTTAAGGATATCGGCCTGTTCCTGAAAGACAGGATTAATGAGCACATGAAACAGACGGGAATGGACTGCACACTGAAATATATCGATCCCAGCTACATGATACGCAGTATGCCCGCAAACCCGCACGACTCGGTATTCTGCCTGCTTTTGGGCCACAACGCGGTGCATGCGGGCATGACCGGACGAACAAATATGGTGGTGGGGAACTGGAGCGGAGAGTACACCCACGTGCCCATTCCCTTAGCCATTTCCAGACGTAAGCAGATCGATCCGGACGGCAGGCTATGGAGCAGTGTCTTGGCCTCCACGGGTCAACCCAGAGACATGAGGTAATGACGCTCACTGGCTGAAAGCTTAATCTCTCATTTAAACAGGATCGGAGGTCACTCTTGTCCAAAATCGGGTTTCTTACACAGGCAGGGGGACGGGATGTTCTCGGAGT
>DAOUXC010000304.1 GCA_030666795.1 Desulfobacteraceae bacterium | reverse complement strand
TAATAAGTTCCGTCATTTCTCAACCTGATCCGGCACCTTACTGATGGGCGAAAGTTTTATTACCGCGTTATATTCCGGTGGGCACACTTCCAGACAGTTCCCACACTTGATGCATTTGGTCTGGTCAACCACCTTGTAGCGTTTGGGATGCTGGGTAATGGCCTCCGATGGGCAGACCACCACACAGTGTTCGCAGCCCCTGTAGCATTTTTCCGGGTCAATATAGTAGGCTATAAGGTCCCGGCAAACCAGGGCCGGGCAGCGTTTTTCCAGTATGTGCGCCTCATACTCTTCCTGAAAATAGCGGATAGTTGTCATTACGGGATTTGGAGCCGATTTTCCAAGACCGCATAAAGAGCCTGCCTTTATATCTTCACCCAGGCTGACTAACTGTTCAATATCTTCCGGCCGACCGTGTCCCTTCACTATGTCTTCGAGGATGCTGAGCATCTGTTTGGTCCCAAGGCGACACATCACACATTTACCACAAGATTCCTTTACGGTGAAATCGAGAAAAAAACGGGCGGCATCGACCATGCAGTTCTCTTCATCCATGACAATCATGCCGCCGGAGCCCATCATGGCCCCTGCCTCCTTCAGGGAGTCAAAGTCAATGGGTGTATCTAAAAATTGCTCGGGCAGACAACCTCCTGAAGGCCCGCCTGTTTGTACGCCTTTGAAATGTTTCCCCCCTTTTACCCCGCCACCGATTTCGGTTATAACCGTATTCAGCGTCGTTCCCATGGGGACCTCAACGAGACCCACGTTTTCCACCTTGCCCGCTAAGGCGAACACGGCAGTGCCTTTGCTTGTCTCAGTCCCTATGCCTGCAAAATAGTCGCTCCCCTGATCAATGATCACGGGGATTGAGGCGAAGGTCTTCACATTATTGAGTTGGGTGGGTTTCTGCCAGAGCCCGGACTCGATGGATTGGGGCGGTCTGACCCGGGGGAAACCTCTTTTTCCTTCGATTGAATACATGAGCGCACTGGACTCACCGCAGATAAAGGCGCCCGCGCCCTGAAACACTTCAATATCCAAATTGAAACCCGAACCCAAGATATTGTCGCCCAGAAGCCCCAGGCCTTTCGCATTTTCTATGGCCGTTTTGAGACGCTCCACGGCAAGGGGGTACTCCATACGGGTGTAAATGTAGCCTTTATGAGAATTCAATGCATAGGCCAGAATGATCATGCCTTCCAATACGGCCTGGGGATCACTCTCTAAGATCACCCGATCCATAAAGGCCCCGGGGTCTCCTTCGTCGGCGTTACAGACCACGTACTTGGGCGTCCCCCTGGCCTTGAGACACGACTCCAGTTTTTGTCCGGTGGGAAAGCCGGCCCCGCCCCGCCCCCTGAGACCCGATTTCTTGACCTCCTCAACGATTTCGTCCGACGTCATCTCAAGAGCCCTGGCGAGGGCGCCGTAGCCACCCAAGGCGATGTAGTGATGGATATTTTCCGGATCAATAAAACCGCAGTTCCTCAAAAGGAGCCTTAATTCATGCTCGGACCGGGGCAATTCCGGGATATGGGGAGGGGTTCCGTCGCCCCCTTCGAGTGTCCCCAACGCGAATTCCATGCAGGGGTCATCCTCTAAAAGATATCCTTCGACCAGACGCGGAACCATATCAGGGGTCACGTTATTATAACAGATACGGGGATAATCCGGTTTGCTTATGATTACAAGGGGTTCATAGTTGCAAAAACCGACCGAACCGGTCCGGATGACCTTAGCTTCAACGTTCAGCCTTTCAAGTTCTTTCTCAAACGCTTCCACTACTTCCAGGGCGCCCGACGCCCTGTCACTGGTAGCCGTCCCGATACGGATAGCAGGGATGGCGTCCTGTTCCAGGGACTCCCATTCTGCGATTGCTTTTTCTTTTATTTCATTGAACTTCATAGTTGTCTCTTAAATTTCCTGATCGTCTGTTTCTTCTTCGGCCTCCATTTTCAGGTTGACCAGTGCCTCATCCACCTTGGTGGGGGACATTTTTGGATATATTTTTTCCCCGATCACCATCACCGGGGCAAGACCGCAGCACCCGATACAGGCGACCCGGTCAAGACTGAATCCCCGGTCTTCGGTAATCCCCCCCACTTTAATATCCAGTGTCCTTTCCAATGCCTCCAAGACCAGACCTCCCCCTACCATGTGGCAGGCCGTTCCCATACACATCTGGACGGGGTGCTTTCCCAATGGGGTGAAACGGAAGTGGTTATAAAAAGAGGCTACGCCAAAGACCTGGACATCCGTCATTTCCAGATGGGACGCCACCTTTTGTGTAGCTATTCCGGGCAAATACCCGAAGGCCTGTTGCACTTTCTGGAGAATGGGAATCAGATGACTCTTGTCTTTGTCATATTGAGACAATATCTCACGGATGCCCTCTGTTATTTGCTTTTCTTCATCTTTCGAAGGCGCTGTCATTAGACCTTCCACTCCTCTGACAGGAATTTTGGAATATCGCTTGCTTCCGAAGGGCCCAGCAGGATTTCCCATGAAGGGAGTTCTTCTTCCAACTCGTCCTTGAGCTTTTTTGCCACACCGGGAATGATAAGTTTTCTGTGTTTCACCTTGTTTTCCACATCGTATTTTTTGAAAAAATCGGCAATCGCTTCTCCGGTAAATTTGCCGGATGTCCAGGCGGCCAGGACGCCGATACCGCCCGTATCCTTAATACACAGGAATGCGGGAATGTTGGCCTCTTCAATGGCGCCCGATACAATAAAAAAATCCAGGGCATAGTTAGTGGAAATCAGGATGGGCGAATTTTCATCGGGCTTACTTACTTCGTAGACCTTTTCTTCCACTGTCATGGGTCTTCGCGGATCGCTATATATATTGAATCGATGGACCAGGAGAGGAAACATAAAATCTTTTTCAGTCAGGGAGGTGACAACGACTCCAGCGTATTTGGTCATGAGTGCGGAGGTTGCCAGTGCTTCCTCATACTTATCCCGGCACATGAAACATGGAAATGCCATGGTGGGATACCCCAGGGGTCTGAATCCCTTTTTCAGGGCAGCCCTTCTGATAAGGGTCTGGTCCCTGATCCCATCCAGCATATTTTTCGATCCGGAATCTATAACGCACTCTTCCACGCCGGCGTCTTTAAGCTGTGATGTGACGGCAATCACTTCATCCAGACTGTCTCCTTTAACCCCGGCAGGTATGCCCAGTTCCTTCAGTTTGGGTATGGAAGCGCTCACATTCTCGCTGGTTACAGGATACACAAGGGGTCTTCTGTCCGCACACATGCCAGCGGCAGAGAACAGGATATCCGTATCCTCGGAGATCAGGATAAATGGAAAATCCGTTGTGTCATATGCCTTTTTGACAAGTGTTTCAAATGTGCCGCTGTCACCCGAATCATTTGAAAGCGCCAACAGGTTGATTTTGAGAACGTTTCCGATTCTTTCAAAACGGAGATCTTTGACACGGGCAAGTTTTTCATCAATGTCCGGTTCATTTTCCTTATCGGAGATCAGGACGGCGATAACCGGCTCGTGAAAAAAGGTCTTCTCGTGTCTGAACATGACCTCTTCTTCACCGATGACCATGGCATTTTGACCTGCGCCGATGGTCACAAGCTTCATGGGGGGGGCCATTGCGCCTTCCAGTTCGGCCTTCACTTCCGGGTCGATATAGGGACAATCATCCAGCTTGACGCCCCCTGTGGCCAGTTTCATGGCAAAAGCGAAGCAGGTGGCACAACCGCATTCCTTACAGTTGGTCTTAGGTAACATCTTCATGATCTCGGCGCCCTTGAGTGCCATAACGAACCTCCTAAATTATACTAAGATGAAATCATCTTTTTTATAAGTCTGAGAGCCTCCGGGTGCCTGAAAACCACGAGATTTGCCCCTGCCAGCAGGAAGGTCATTCCTGTTGTTGCTTCCCAAAGCACGCCCTGGTCTTTGTTCACCTTTGCCTCTTTGGTTCTCCAGCATTCTATTCCAATATCCGCAAAAACAGGCATTTGCATCATATTGTCCTTATCAACAAGGCCAAACTGCTTGATACTTTCAATTATGGAAAACGTATACTCCATGCCATATCCGAGGGCGGAAGATGTAGGGTCCACTACAATTTTTTCCGGCGGGAAAAATTTGCACAGGGCGATGTTCAATTCCTTGGTGAGATTGGCATCCATGGAAGCCTGGGCCACTATGGAATGGCCATGTTCCAGTGCGGCCTTTGCAATCTCCTGATAATTTCCCTTCAATACCGGGCCTAAGAGCAGGTTTTTACCCGAACATGCCTGGGCAACCTCTATTAATACCTTCGAGTCCTTGTCTTCCGTTCCCGTCCCTAATACGATCAAAGGGATTTTAAGGGAATCAACTACTTTCCTGACTGTTTTTGCCGCCTCTTCAGGGGCCGCGTCCATGCCCATTGGATCGGTGCTCAGGAGTCGAAGACACAGGATTTCCGCCCCATATTCCTCTACACTTTTCCTGGCCCACTCCACCGGATCGGATACAACATCCTTAAACGGATCAAGTGCCCACGCAGCCCAGTTTTCGGGCTGC
>DAOUXC010000130.1 GCA_030666795.1 Desulfobacteraceae bacterium | reverse complement strand
GTTTCACCAATATGAGGTTTAGGGTTCAGGGGTTCACGGTTCAGGGGTTACAACCTTTGAACCATTGAACTTTGAACCGTTGAACCTTGAACCGCTCACGTTAGACTTCAAACATGGATGAAATTTTTTCCGTCTGGTGGATTCTTGCGCCCCGCTTCAGGAAGGCCGAAAGGAATTTGTCCGGATCGATGCAGCCTTCAGGAGCCGTCACTCCCTTTTCGGTCACATCCCCGGCATTCATCATGAGCGCTGCGATGGATGCGGGTAGCCCCGTGCCGGGTGCCATCCTTCCCACCATATCGGCTGTGTATGTCACCTTTTTGCCGCCACGCTCACCTTTGACAATGACTTTGAGGCCCGAAGACTGCGGACCCTTGTCTCTCCCTTCCGGGATGGTCTCCCAAAGCTTGAGCGTCAGGTCGTAGGGTATTACGGTCGTGCCGTTGATATCCTTCGGTTTTTGACTCAACAAACCCATATCTTTCTGTTCTTTGATCAGTTCGTCCACCCAGAGGGGTATGAGCGCCCCTTTGATTATGACATTTTTTACCCCTTTGATATACTTGGGGATGGTCAAGGGCTGCGGGTGACCCACGTAGCGAACATGGCACGTCCCAAGGGGTTCCAGGAATTCTTCCGCCACTATTTCGGTCCCGCCTTCCACGTTGACCAGTTCACCGTTTATATACTGCGGGATCTTCCCGAGTGTCATATGAAGACTGTGGTCCCAGGCGGCCCCTGAAAGTTCGGCAATGGCCACTACCCAATAAAGGTAAATCTCTTCGACACTGTCCAGACGATCCGCGAACCACTTCACCAGGACATTGTTGGTTCCCGGGTCGGATCCCATACCCGTAAGAACCGTAATACCGGCTTTTTTAGCCATTTCATCTATCTCGGAGTTGAAAAGGATTTCGGTTCCCTCGTAATCATCACAGATATCAATATAGTTGACCCGCGCCTCAACCGCGGCCCTGGCCACCGGCACGGCAGTCTTGTAAAAGGGACCCGCGCAGTTGATTATGACATCAGAATCCTTGAATGTATTTACCATGCCGTCATGATCGTTTACGTCCATCTTTATCAGGGTGACCTTTGAGCTTTCGCGTAATTTCGGCGCCAGTCTTTCCGGGTCCGGATACAGGTCTGCCAGGACAACATCCGTGATCGGTTCCTGTTTTATCAGGTCCCGGGCCACTCCCTGTCCCATGCCGCCGACTCCGCCTATGATCAGTGCTTTCATCTTCTTCCTCCCGTAAATATATCAAAAAAATATCATTCGTCTATTTTAGGGTTTCGGCAAAAAACAGTTACACATCCTGCCGGCAATCAATTGACTTCGGTTTTATCCGCGTTTTCCCGTTTCAACTGTCGGGTCTCTTTTTCTTTAATGGCGGCAAGAATCTTGTCCGGTGTCAGTGGAAAAGAATCCAGGAAGACGCCGATTGCATTGCTGACGGCGCCACTGTAGCCCTGGGCAGCGGACATGGCAATAGACATTCCGGCCTCCTTGGCGCCGTATGGCCCTTTGGGATCAATGGATTCCACAATAATATTGTTGATTCTGGGCATATCGCAGGCCAGTGGTACTTTATAATCCAGCATGGTGGGATTGATACACCTGCCGTCCATCCATTCATGATACTCGGTCAGCATGCCGCCCTGTCCGCCCATGGCAATGGAACCTTCAAACTGGCCTTCCAAAATCAGGGGATTCAAGGCATAACCCACATCCTGTGCCGCGGTTGCTTCAAGCACCTCAACCTGACCCGTATCAGGGTCGACCTTGACTTCCACAATGGTGGTACCGAATGAAAAGGCTTCGCACATCTGACCATATGGATTCTTGACCCATTCGCGTTTCATGTCCACTTTGGGCCAGTAGCCGCCTTCGGCGTTGACCGAGGTGAAGTTTAACAGACTGATCCTGACCACCTTTTTTATGGGTATGGATTTTTCCGGGTCGTCTCTGACGAAAATGAGGCGATTTTTGGCCGCCAGTTCTTGAGGGTCAACTTTTAATACTTTGGCCGCCACCTTGAAGAGTTTTTCCCTGCAGTTTTCAGCGGCAATCTTGACGGCATGCCCTCCCACAAAGGTCGAGACCTGGGAATATGATCCGGGGTCAGAGGATGTGGTCTCGGTGTCGGCATTCACCAGATGGATGTCTTCCGGCAAAAGACCCAGCTCCTCGGCCGCGATCTGGACCAGCATGTTTTCATTGCCCTGGCCGTTGTCCACAACCCCGGACATGACCGTGGCTTCTCCATCTTCATTGAATTTGATAAAAGACTGGGAGCCGCCCCGGATGCCCATGGGGAACCCGGTCTGAACGGAATTGGTACCGATGCCTATGCCATGGAATGGCGGCAGTTTCCCCCATTTTTCCTTGAAGCCTGATTTTTCTACGGCCTTGTGAATGGTTTCATCCATGGCGCAGGAGGAAACATAGGATTTGGTGCTTGTATAATCACCCGGCTGCCGGGAGTTTTTTAATCTTATCTCCACAGGGTCTATGCCGAGATGGTCTGCGATCATGTCCAGCTGCGTGTCAACCCCGCAGGCAAACCCTCTTCCGTGGACCCGTATCATTCCTCTGATGGGTTTGTTGGTGTAAATCCGATAGCCGTTGTACCGCACACTTTCCATTCTATATGCCTGTTCCATGGAAAGAAAAGGAACGCTTGTGGCAATGGGACCGGTACTGGAATAAGCGCCGCCGTCCATATAGCAGGTGGTTTCACGGGCAAGGACCCTTCCTTCCCTGTCCACACCTGTTTTATGGGTGGTAATCATGGCATGTCCCTGGCGGGTGGCAATAGTGTTTTCTTCCCGGGTGAACACAATCTTGACGGGTTTGTCGGTCTTTTTCGCCAGAAGCGCACAAATATAGTCTGCCGGGCATATTTCAGACCGCCCCCCGAAAGCACCGCCAATGGCAATCTTCTTGATCTTGACCTTGTGAAGCGGAATCTTGAATGAATTGGAAAGCGGTTTGGATTTCATGTGCGGACCGGCATTGGGACACCAGACTTCCAGGCAGCCTTCATGATCAAACCGCGCCACCACGGCATAGGGCTCGGCGTGGAAATAGGATTCTTCGGATGCCATAAAGGTATCTTCACGAATATAATAGGCTTTTTCAAAGTTTTCTTCCACGTTTCCCGTGTCGATATTCACATGGATATTTATATTATTGGGAAAATCCTCATGAATCAGTTCGGTATCCGATGCCATGGCCTCCATGGGGTCGAATATGGCCGGTAGCTCCTCGTATTCCACTTCGATGAGATCAAGGGCCCTGAGAGCGGTCTCTTCATCAATGGCAGCCACGCCCGCCACTTCATCCCCAATGTAACGGGCTTTTTCAATCTGTATAAACTGCTGGTCCCGGGTATAGGGAAAAACACCCCATTTGACACCTTCGGTATCTTTTCCCGTAACAACCGCTTTGACGCCGGGAAGGGCCTCAGCCTTTGAGGTATCAATATTCAAGATGCGTGCGTGGGCATAGGGGCTTCTCTTGATCTTTCCCACAAGCATATGGGGCAGTTTCAGATCGGCTGTGTACTTTGCCTTTCCCATAACCTTGGCCCTGGAATCAACCCTGGGCATCCTTGTCCCTATTAAGGTGTGATCAGACATCTCTTACTCCTTTGATTTACAATCGCAACAATCGTCCTGGGGCTGGGCCGCATGGGCCACTGCCTGGACAATTTTTGCATATCCGGTACACCGGCAGATATTTCCGGCAAGGGCCTTGCGGATGGCTTTTTCATCCGGGTTTGGATTCTCCCTAAGCAGTGCGTCCGCCGACATGAGCATGCCGGGGGTGCAGAACCCGCATTGGACGGCACCGTGATCGATAAAAGACTGCTGCAGATTCGAGAGCTCATCCACGTTGGCAAGCCCTTCCACGGTCTTGATCTTCGCGCCTTGTGCCTCCATGGCCAGGGTCAGGCAGGCTCGCACCGGCTTCCCATCCATGTGAACGGTGCAAGATCCGCAAACCCCTTCTCCACAACTCTCTTTTGAGCCGGTCAGATCCAGCTTATCCCTCAACACATCCAAAAGGGTATCGTTCGGATAGATCATGACCTCATAGGGATTGTCATTTATATTCAGGGTGATTTCTATCTTTTCCATTTTAAAACTCCATTATGACCGGTTATCCGTTTGAATTCTCTGCCGCCCCTGCTACTTCTCTGATGCCGCTTCCTTCAACCCCTGAAGCACCAACGGGGATATCATGCTGCACCGGTATTCAAGGGTTGACCCCACATTGTGAACAGCAAATGTTGCGGCACTGTCCATTGATGCGTCTGCCGCTTTTCTAAAGGCATCGGTGTCATCAAGTTTTTTACCTTTTAAAGAAGATGAGGCCTGGGCAAGAAACAAGGGGGCCCTGCCCATGGCGCCCACAACGATCCGTGCTTCATCTATTCGATCTTTTTGTGAGTCGGACGGTCTTACGAGAACGCCGGCGCAGACAATGGGGTAATCAATGGCTGACCGGTAGGCTAACCGTCTATAGGCGCTCCGGGCACCATTGATCGGGATAATGATATCTTTAAGAAGTTCATGGGATTCCATGTCATGGGGCATGATGCCGTCGGCGGTATAAAACTTATCAAGATCCACGGTCCTCTCGTGCCCTTTACTTAAAAGGACAAGTTTTGCTCCCAGGGCCATGAGGGCTGTGGAACCGTCTGACTGGCAGGTGGAGTTGCACCGGTCTGCGTTTTCTCGTGCGTAGCAGATTTTTCCGCCATTTTTGTGACAGGCCTGGTGCCCGGACCTGTGAAAATCAGACTGGTTATAGTGATGGCACCGGTTGTCCTGAAGGATATTTCCTCCAATCGTGCCCCTGTAATGCTGCATGGTTATTGCCCCGATTTTTTCACACGCCTGAGAAAGTGCCCGGGCGTTATCCTGAACCGTGCCGGATGCGATAATGTCTGCCAGTGGCGTTCGGGCACCGATCTTAATACACCCCGCTTCTTCTTTAATATAGGACAATTCGTTCAAGGATTTCAGACTGATCAGCACTTTTGGTGCTAACAGTCCCTTTTTCATCCTGACCAGAAGATCGGTCCCCCCGGCAAGGACCTTTGCATCCTCCTTGTGAACGGCTAACAGGTCAAGTGCTTCTTCAAGATTCTTGGGGTCCAAATAATCAAATCCTGGTAACAGCATTTTTTTCTCCCTCAATTATAAATTACGGATCATGGCTTTCGTATGGCCCATGGCAAAGGCCGTAATGAGGACGACGAAATATCACATGTACAGAAGTTTTGAGGCTCATGATCTATGAAAATGTGTACTGTATACAACGTGGGCTGTCAAGGATTTTAGGAAGAAAACAGAGTATTTTCCCACGGCCGCCAAGGGGTCTTTTTCGGATCAGATTAAGCTGACCATGAGCCCATAATGACGAAGTAACGGGTGCGGGACAGAAGGCCAAAACGAGAGCGAGTTTTGTCGATGTAGTTGGCAAGTGAATTCAAACGGTTCCACCCTCACCCCAGGCCGGGGCTATGACCACAAAATTTATGGGCCATGGCAGAATTGTGTTTGAGTTGTTTTTCACGAATAAGGTAGAGGCGGGGGCAGGGGACAAAGGGTGGAGGACAGATTGCAGACGGCAGAGGACAGATGGCGGAGGACAGAAGACTGACGACAGACGGCAGAGGACGTAGGATGGAGGGCGGACGACAGCGAAAAGAAAGAATCGGTGAATGGGAGAAAAGTCAGGAGTATGGAAGAGGGAAAACAGATGACAGGAAACAGACGACAGTAAGAAGAAGGAATCGGTGACGTAGCAAGCAAAGCTGAATCGGGATCAGGGTTATTGTAATTTATGCAACAACAAAATCACTGCCCCTTGTCCAATTATTCGGACCCCAAAAAATTACCGGTTCCATACCGTGTCCAATTGGACGAATTTCATGAAAGGGCTCAAACCTACTATTGTCTCTTGCTGATTTTATTTGTATAAATTACAATAAAACCTTGTTCTGGACACTCTGATAAACCAGGTATTACTGAAGGAGGCAAATTAATGCATGAAACACGCGTTGATCAAAGGGTTTTCGAAAAATTTCCCAGCTTTAGACGGGGTATCGTAGTAGCTCGCAAGATGAACAACCAGGGAATCTCTCAGCAACTCGAGTCTCTTTTATGCGAAGCTCTTGCCGATGCGTCCTCTAGTCCCATAGATTTGACGACGGATCCGAGAACTGCCATCTGGAACGATACGTACCGGGAGTTAGGATGCAATCCTAAAAAGTTCCCACCCGCACACCTCTCGCTTCTGAAGCGGGTTCAAAAACCTGGTGTCTCCATCCCGTTTATTAACAAGGCGGTGGCGATCATGAACGATAATTCCATTCGAGGTGTCTTACCTGTGGGTGGAGACGACATACACCGGGCGGGGAAAATCCTGGAACTTCGTTTTGCAGACGGAAGTGAGCGGTTTACGCCCTTGAACGATCCGGAGAAAACCGATCACCCCATTCCCGAAGAGATAATCTACGTGGTCACGGAAACTAAGGAGATAATGTGCCGCAGGTGGAACTGGCGAAACGGATTTCAGACGCGAATTACTGAAGAAACGGAAGCCATGGTCATGAACATTGATGGACTCGGTGAAAACAGTGAGAACCTGGCCATTTCGGTCCGTGATCGCGTGGCCGGAATGCTGGAGCAATATTGTAACGCCGAGGTCGAGACCACTCTCCTGACCCCATCCGAGCCGGTTTTTCCATTCCGACTTTAGATGAGTTCCTTGCATAGATTTAATCCATCGTTACGTGGATTAGGTGATGTGCGTAACACCTGACTGAAGCCGGATTGACAAGTCCTCCGCGCTCCTTTGCGGAACGCTTAGCCGCGATGATAGCTTTACGAGAATAGCATTTATGACTACGTCATTGACAAAGAAGAGTCTAACGGAAGGCGCAGTATACTTAGCTGCCCGCGACAACGATCTCGCGCGCATACTCGAAACCGATGGTGTGCCGCCCCTTTGGGCAAGAAAGCCTTGTTTTTCGACATTGATCCGCATTATTCTGGAACAGCAGGTGTCTCTTGCCTCGGCTAGGGCTATGTACCGTCGAATCGTGGATAACTTGGTACCATTTACACCATCTGGTTTTTTGGAAGGGGGTTCATCATACCTCAGGTCGCTGGGTATCACTCGACAGAAAGCTGCATATTGCATCAATGTTGCCGAAGCAATCCTTGGGGACGAGCTTAAACTAAAGGCCTTATCCGGAATGGATGACCTTACGGTCGTTGACACACTTACTCGAATCAAAGGCATCGGTCCCTGGACCGCAAATATCTATCTCTTGATGGCCCTGCGCAGACCGGATGTTTGGCCTTCCGGGGACATAGCACTGATTAATACGGTACGAAAAGTGAAAAGACTTCATGAAAATCCATCGCCATCTACAGTCTCCGGAGTTGCTGAGGTATGGCGTCCTTTTCGGTCAGTTGCGGCAAGAATGCTATGGCATCACTATTTGTCTGACAATAAAAAAGGGTCATGAAAAATGAGTTGCCAGGTATTCATCCTTGACAGGTTGGAGAAACTGTTTCTTATCACAGGTATGTAGATCCTTTTAAAAAAGAATTGAAAAAGATAAATCATTTAAGAAAAGAAAAAAACTAAGCCAGTAGGTTAAAACTCAACAATGAAGAACTAACCCCGTTGTTTTATTTGACAGCAGTTTGGAGAATACAAGATTATTATGGATGGAAAAAAAAGATTGGATATAAAGCAAGGCCTTAAGGTTAAAATAGTATTAAAAAAAGACCAAAAAAATGGGACATTAACCGAAGGAGTTGTGAAAGATATCTTGACAAATTCTTCTTCACATCCTCATGGCATAAAAGTAAGATTAGCCAGTGGAGACGTGGGACGAGTCAAAGAGATATGCAGATGACATTTTACAATGACGGTGACGCTTTCCCACACCCGCTAAAGGCAATTTTATAATTTTTTTTGAAAATGCGGCAGGTTTTTTACCCTGGAATTTTATGTTTAATGACCGGCAACAAATAACGATTGACTGATAACCTATAACCATTACTTCGGGACTCAGAAGAATTTTGATATGGATTCCATAAAAGGGGGGATAGTATGTTAGGACTGATCGCAAATATTCCTGTTCAGGAAGACAAGGTCGAAGAGGCAATCGAGATGTTCAGGGTATTGATGGTTAAGGTTGCCGAAGAGGAGGGCACGCTTAGCTACACCCTGAACCGTTCCAATAAAGACCCAAATACACTGGTTGTCATGGAACGCTACAAGGACAAGGCCGCTCTGAATTTCCATTCTACAACCCCGCATTTCAAGGAGTTTTCCTCAAGACTGCCCGCTATTCTTGCCGGAAAACCGGTGATCAATGTTTTTGAGGAGGTACTCTCCACCTGAGTTCCCTGGCCATTTGTATGGAAAGAAAAAGTAGAAAATAGAAAAGAGAAAAGAGGAAAGAAAGGATCGGGAAACAGGAATGCGAGGAAATAGGGGAGGCCCATGCAAAAGGCAATGGTGTCTTCATCCTTGACAAATTGTATGCGCGGGGCACCCTTAATATACTAAGCTTCCAGGATGATAAGAAAAGGAGGGGGTGAACTATGAAAAAGATAATCCTTGGGATAATTGGTCTTCCGGCAATTCTAATCATAATTTTCCTTCTCCAATCGGCCCCCATTGATCCGGCCGCTTACACCCCTCCTAATTCGCAAAAGTTAGCGGGTGTGCTGGCACCAAACAAGCTTTTGCACAATGCCGAGCTTTTGGCCTTGGGAAAGATTAATGGTCCGGAAGAGGTGGCAGTGGACACTCAGGGTCGGGTCTATGGGGGAACGCAGGATGGAAAGATCATGCGTCTTCTGCCGGATGGCAAACTGGAGACTTTTGCCGAAACCAAAGGGCGCCCCCTGGGTATTCAATTTGATGAGAATAAAAACCTAATTGTCTGCGATTCCTATAAGGGGCTACTCTCCATTAATCCCCACGGGAAGATTAAAGTTTTGGCCACC